>JBOGYN010000622.1:0-12619 GCA_050696855.1 Solirubrobacteraceae bacterium
GTGGCTGTGAGAGCGGCCAGTCGGTGAGGTCAAAGCCGTCATCACGCCCGGGCGCGAGGTCGACCACCCGGACGTCCGCGACCAACCGCAGGTCAGCGGCGATCCGCTGGGCGGCGGCGCGTCCCGGAGCGTCGCTGTCCATCACGACGGTCACAACGCGATCCGTCAGAAGCGTGGCCCATTCGGGTCGCCAGGCGTGGTCGCCGGGGACGGCGATCGCCGGCCAGCCGTGGGAGCGGGTGGCGATCATGTCCGGCGGCCCCTCGACGAGCATGATCCTTCGCGAGCGCTCTCGCTCGGGGTGGGGGATTAGCCCGAGGCGCGTTCCGGGCACGGCGAGCATCTTGTGGGTGGGGGCGTTGGGCTGGTAGCGCAGTACTCCGCGCAGGTGCCCGGTGGCGTCGCGGATCGGGATCGTGACCCGGAAGCCGTCGTGACCTAGCTCGAGTTCGTGCATCACCGCGTCAGACCACAGCCGCTGGCGCGCCAGGCGCTCGCGCCAACGCTCGCCGTCCTTGGAGAACAGCGCTTGCTGCCACTCCCGCACGTCCGTGTCGGTGACTCTAAGCGCCAGCCGCACCGAAGGCCGGCCCGCAGCGCGCGACCGGGTTCTTGCCGGTTCCCCGCGTCGCGCGGCTGAGACAACCGGTGGCTCTCGGCGCTGGGCCAGACCATGCTCGATGAGCAGATCGATCGCCGATGCGGGGGTGTGGCCGGCGGCGACCGCGGCGTCATAGGCGCCGCCTTGGGCGCCGCAGCCCCAGCAGCGCCACGCGCCGTGCTCGAGGCTGACCGAACACGACGGATCGTGGTCGTCGTGCGCGTGGGCGTCTGGATCGGCGAAGCAGCGCACGGTCGCGTTTGCCTGCCCCCACCCCGGCAGATCGATCCCGAGGGCGGCATAGAAGCCGCGGACGTCACCGAGCGCATTCACGACTCATCAAGGCTCCGGTGCGCGACCGCACCCGCATGCGGCCGGTGACTCCAAGGCGAGTTGTGCTTGCGCATCAGAGTTGTAGATGTATAGTAATGTGGTCAATATGTCAAGTTGAGGTCGGAGGAGGTTCTTGTGACTTTCTTGTTGGCGGTGAGTGCTCATCCGGATGTGACGCAGCTGCCGGGCAGCGGTGTTCTGCAGGGGCTGGTCAACGGCGCGCAGGGCTGGGCGCTTTCGCTGGCATTGATTGGCGTGTTCGTGGGTGCGGCGGTGTGGGCGGTCGCGACCCACGGCCACAACCCGCATTACGCCGGTAAGGGCAAGGGCGCGGCGCTGGTGTCGGCCGGGTCGGCTTTGGCGATCGGCGCGGGGCCGGGGCTGGTGAACTTCTTCTCAAACCTCGGCTCGCACGTCCGATGACGCGTGCGCGCCGGCTGCTGATCGCCCTTGCGCTCCTAGGGGTCGCGGTCTTGGGCTACGCCGTCGCGCAGACCGCGCTTTCAAGCCCTCGCAGTACGCCACGCGGGGCAGGACCCACGGGACCTGGACGCTCGGGCGCTGCCGGAAGCTCGTCACGCCGTACGGCCTCCACCGTCACGTCGTCGACGGCATCCACGCAAGGTGCCTTTGCCCCCTCCGAGCGCGGCGCTGTTGCAGCGGCGGTGAGCTACCTGCAGCTGATCGACAAAGGGTCGGTGGCGGCCGGGACGTCCGCGCACATCCGGGCGGTCACGTCGCCTCCGTTGACCGCGCAGGCGTTGCACGCGGAGGCAGCCAGTGCGGCGCTGGCACGCCGGATCTCCGCCACCGGCCGTGCATTTACCGGCGGCTGGCGACTGGGCTGGCAGATCACCTCATACACCCCCACGAGCGCCCGCGTCGCGGTGTGGACGATGGGAATGGTCGAAAGCTCGGCGGCGGTGGTGCCGCCTTACTGGTCGACCACGGTCTGCTCGCTGCGCTGGTCCGCCGGCGGCTGGAAGGTTTCCTGGGCGCAGACAGGTGCGGGGCCGACACCGCCGTCAGACGGGACCGACCGGGCCGCAGTCGCATCGTTCGTCCGCACGGCGACGCCGTTTCATCGGTTCACCGATGCGCCGTAGCGTCGCGGTCGTCGCTCTGGTTCTCTCGCTTGCTGGCGCGGTCAGTGCGGAAGACCTGCTGAGGCCGCCAGCGGCGCAAGCGGGCATCGCAGGTACGGCGTGCAAGGTGCTGGGGACGATCGGTGAGGGCTGGTGGGGCAAGGCTTGTAACGGCGTCCTGGGTGTCGGCGGCAAGCTCGTGGGTGGGGGTAAGAAGGTGGCGGGGGTGATCGGGAAGGTCGCGGGCAATCCGCTGGTGCAGCGGGGGGTGGGGATCGCGGCGATCGTGGGGTGGGTGCTGGGCGGGGCGAAGTGGACGATGGATCACATGGCCAGCGTGATCTCCTCCACCACGTCGCCGTCACTGACGGCGGGATGGTTCACCGGCGTCTACCTGCGCGTTGAGGCGATCGCGCTGTTCTTCACCCTCCTCTTCTTGTGTGCGGCCGCCGCCGAGGCCCTGCTTCGCTCCGATGCGGCGTTGCTTGCTCGGGCGGTGTTTGCCTACCTGCCGCTCGCCGCGCTGGTCACGGCGGTGGCGACACCGTTGACGATGCTGCTGCTGGCCGCTTCAGACCAGCTGTCTACTGGCTTGGCGAGCATTGCGGGTGCCGGCGCTACGCAGTTTCTGACCGGCACGAGCGCGTGGGTGCTCGCGGGGTTGACCGCCGCTGACCCGTTCTTCGCGGTCATGGCAGGCGGGCTCGTGGTTGCGGCGGGCGGCGCGCTTTGGGTCGAGATGCTGCTGCGCGAGATTGCCGTGTACGTGGTGGTAGCCATGCTGCCGGTGGTCTTTGCCGCGATGGTGTGGCCGGCGCGGCGGGTGTGGGCGGTCCGCGCGGTTGAGGTGCTGGTTGCGTTGATCCTGGCGAAGGTCGCGATCGTGGTCGTGCTCGCGCTCGGTGGCGCGGCGCTCGCGCACGCGGGTGTGAGCGGGATCTCAAAGCTCCTCGCCGGCCTCGCACTGATCCTGCTGGGCGCGTTCTCGCCGTGGCTGCTCCTCAGGCTGATTCCCTTCGCAGAGGTCGGGGCGGCGGCCGTCGGACACATCCGCGGGCACGTGCACGCCAGCGCCGGGGTCCGCACACCCGAGGCCGCACTCGCCGGCAGGGCGGCCGGGAAGCTCAGCGGCGATCACCGCAACGGGGCGGGGCGCAACGGCGATCTCGGGGGCGCGATGGCCGGGGGCGTGGCCGTGACGGAGTTGCTTGAGCAGATGCAGCGCCGCGCGCGAGCCGCGCAACGCGCACCCGAACCCGTGACCGGCCAAGCGGCCCGGCCGTCCCCTAGCGCGGCCGGAGGAAGCTCGCTGAACGGTGACCGCGACCAGGCCCCGCCCGTAAGCGGCCAGCGATCACACGCCACGCCAGCCGCGACGGCTGACTTCAGCGCACGGCAGCATGGCGGGCAGGAGCAGATCATGGAGCGCCCCGACGGGGGTTGGGAGCCGCAGCGGCAAGCCGAACCGGACGCGCCGGTCGCGCCCCCGCCGTGGGAGCAGCCTGACCAGTCTCAGCTCGAGCCGGCTGACGGTCAGGCCTTGTCCGCGCCTCCGCCGGACCCGCTGGATGATCGTCTCGGTGGCAACGGGAGCGGCAGTGGGGGTGGGGCGAGATGATCGATCCTGAAGCCCCAGCCGCCGACTTGCTCGACGCCGACCTCGCGATCCTGCGTGCGCTGGAGGATCAGCGGTGGCGCACGAGCGCTGAGATCGTCGATGACGCCGAGCTGCTGCCCTTGGCGGTCCGGTCAATACTCAAAGCGCTCGCCGGCCGCGGCCTCGTGCAACGCGGCATGAGGGGCGTCCAGTGCGGGCACTGGCAGATCACCAGCAGCGGTGTGGTCAAAGCGCACCGGCAGCGGGTTTAGAGGCGGCTTCGGTGAGCGGCTCGCGATACCGGTTTGGCGACGTGACACATCGCGGGCTGCTGGGCGGGGTCAGGCCTGGGCAGGCGCTGGTGGTTGTGGCGGGAGCTGGCTGGGCGATCGTGCTGATTGATCTGGCGCCGTCGGGCGCGGGCGCGCTCGCCGCGCTGCTCGGGATGCTCGCCGCCGCCGCGACAGCGACGATGCCGATCGGCGGGCTGACGGTCGAGCAGTGGCTGCCGGTCTCGGTCGCGTGGACGATCGCCCGCGTCAGCTCCGCGACACGCGGCAGACAGGACGGCGAAGGAGACGGGACGATCGTCGCACTACCCGTTCCCGAATCGTCGACGCCGGCTCGGGTCAAGCGCCGCCGCCAGGCAACCCCGCCGCGTTCGCTGCGCGGCGTCAGGATCGTGGAGATCCCGTATCGCGGCCAGGCGATCGGTGCTGTCTCAGAGCACAGCGGACGGCGACTGACTCTGCTGCTAGCCGGCCGCGCGCCCGGATTCGCGCTGGCTGACGAGTCAGAGCAGCAGCAGCGCCTCGCGGTGTGGGGCGAAGTGCTCAAGGACGCGTGCCGCGGCGCGGTCCGCCGGATCGGGTGGGTGGAGCGCACCGCACCAGCCCAAGGCGACGGTCTCGCTCGCTGGCTTCATGAGCAGCGCGACCCCGAGATCCCCTTACAGAGCGCGGTCGGTCGCTCGTATCTGGAGCTGATGGACTCAAGCGCCCAGGCGACCCGGGAGCACGAGGTTATTCTCGCCGTCCAGGTCGACACCGCGCTGCTGCGAAAAGACGTCGCCGGCCGCCGCGAAGAGGCGCTGATCAGCGCCGCCGAACGGATCGCGCAGGGATTGGAACGCGCACGAGTCCACGTCGACGCTGCACTCACCGCAGGTGGGGTTGCGAGAGCATTGCGCGTCGCGTTTGACCCCTACATTCATCCTCAGCTGGCGGCGCTGCGCGCCGTCGGCGGCGGCGACGAGCTCTCAGAACACGGCGCGTGGCCCGCCGCCACGCGCGCATCCTGGGGCCACTACCTGACCGACGGAGCGGTGCACGCGACGTATGAGATCGGCGGTTGGCCACGGGCAGACGTCGGCCCGGCGTTTCTCGGGCCGCTGCTGGGCGCTTCTGAGCACGTGCGTGCGGTCGCAGTCGTGTTTGAGCCGCTTGACCCGTTGCGTTCACTGCGTCAGGCCGAGTATGAGATCACCCGCGAGGAGACCGACCGCCAGACCCGCCGGCGGTACGGCCAAGTCGAGACCGCCCGCCAGCACCAGACCACAGACGCCGCACGAATGCGCGAAATCGAGCTGGCATCCGGGCACGCCGAGGTCCGCCTGGCCGGATTTGTCACCGTCACCGCTTCAGACCTCGACGAGCTTGAAGCGGCGTGCGACGAGGTCGTCACGCACGCCGGTCGGGCGAACCTCGAGCTGCGGCGCCTCTACGGTCAGCAAGCCGACGCGTTCACGTTCACGCTCCCGCTCTGCCGGGGTCTGCGGTGAGGGTGCAGCGGCCCGGGATCCGCGCGTCGACGCGTAACGCCCGCGCCGTCTACCCGTTTCAGGCCGAGGCGGGGTGGGGCTGGCGTGGCTGCCTGATCGGATCTGACTCCTCCGGCGGCGCGTTCTGCTTTGACCCGTGGGAGCTCTACCGCCGCGAGCTCGTCGCCAACCCCAATGTCGCGGTGTTCGGAGAGCTGGGATACGGCAAGAGCTCGCTGATGAAGTCGCTGTTGTGGCGGATGCTGCTGTTCGGCCGCCGCGCGTTCGTGCTCGATGTCAAAGGCGAATACACGCCCCTCTGCCAAGCCGTCGGAGTCCAGCCCGTAAGGCTCGCGCCGGGCAACGGCGTACGCCTAAACCCGTTGACCGCTAGGCGGGAACGAGCGACGCAAGTCGAGATTCTGCGCGCCGTCGCACGCACCGCGATCAGCCGCCCGCTGACCCCGGAGGAAGCAGCAGCGCTGCGCGAAGCGCTACGCGAAGTGTGCGATCACTCCGACGTCGAACCCACGCTGCCCCGCGTGCTCGAGCTGCTGTTCTCGCCGACCACCAGCATGGCCACCGCATTGCGCAGCTCACCGACGGACCTGGTCAGCCGTGTGCGAGAGGTCGCGCTCGGCATCCAAGACCTATGCGAAGGGCCGCTGAAAGGCATGTTCGACGGGCCCACCACGCCAGGACTGGATCTCGACGGTCGGCTGGTGGTCCTGGACCTGGAGGCGGTGAAGGATTCGCCGGCGATCGGAATCCTGATGGCCTGCGCCAGCGGCTGGCTATCCGCCCGCCTTGAGCGCCTCGCTGACCGTCGCGACCCGGGCCGGTTGATCAACGTCGCCGACGAGGTGTGGAAGGTGCTTGAGCACGAAGGCCTTGCCGAGTGGTTTCGCGCCAACTTCAAGCTGACGCGCAAGTACGGGACGCTGAACGTGATCGTCGCGCACAAGCCCGCCGACATAACCGGATCAGGCGACCAGGGCACCACCCGCCAAGCCGCCGCGCGCGGACTGATCACCGACTGCGCGACTCGCATCATCTACCGCCAGGCCGCCGGAGAGATCCCCGCCTGCATAAGCCTGTTCGGGCTCTCCGAACGCGAAGCCGAGATAATCACCCAACTACAGAAAGGACAGGCCCTCTGGCAGGTCGGCAACCGGTCATTCATCGTCCAGCACTACCGCACCGGACTTGAACGCCAGCTCACCGACACCGACGCCGGCATGACCGCCGACCGGCTCGACCAGGCGCGCACGCCATGAGCCAGCAGCGCGACGCCGAGCACGGCCTTGAGGCGATCGCGGCGATCCTGCTCGCGGTTGTCTTGGCGCTGTGCGCGATGATCTGGGTGACGGCAGGGGTGGCGGGTGTCCTGTTCGGGGCGGGCTGGCCCCGAATGGGCGCCAGCTCGGTCGCCGACGCGCTGATCGGCTTGCCCGCACATTTCTCAGATCCGCGCCTGGCGTGGCCTCAGGCGGATCGGTCGGCGATACCTTCCGCGGCGGCCTTTTACACCGCGCTGTCGCTCGTGCTGCTCACGATCGTCCTGCTGCTCACCGCCCTGAAACGGCTTCATGACAGCGGCGCGTTTAGCTGGGGCGACGGGCGGAGCGATGAGCGCTCGGGTGCGCGGTGGGGATCCACCCGCGATCTCGCAGCCCTTCACGCCCGCCGCCGAACACTGGCCGGCCCACGAGGGGCGCGCGAGGGTGGCCGTTTGGCGCTGGGATTTCGCGGCGGTCGGTTGATGCGCGCCGAGGCCCGGCACGCGCTGGTGGTGTTCGGACCGCCGCAGTCGGGCAAGTCCGCGGGTGTGGCGATCCCGGCGTTGTTGGAGTGGGACGGGCCGGCGGTCGCGTCGTCGATCAAGACCGACCTCTACCAAGCCACCGTCTGTCGCCGCGAGGCGTTGGGGGAGGTGATGGTGTTTGACCCCTACGGCCTCGCGCCCGCCCGCGGGAGCACGTGGTCTCCATTGCGTGGCGCTCGGACCTGGGATGGGGCGCTTTCAACGGCACTGCGGATGACGGCGGCGGGTGAGCTTGACACCAGCGAGGTCAAAGGCGGCGGGTACTGGTCAGCCGCGGCCGAGCAGCGTCTCGCCCCGCTCTTGTGGACCGCCGCGCGAACCGGCGGCGGCGTCCAGGCGCTGGTGCGCTGGGCCTACGGACAAGGCGACGCCGAACTCCCGGCGATCCTGCACGGTCTCCTCGAGAAGGCCAGCGACGGGCCGGGGTTGGCTGATGTGCAGGCGGCGTATGACGCGCACGTCGCGTTTGAGGCGATGGCGGGCGAGACGCGCTCGTCGGTCGAATCGACCGTGCAGATGCTGCTGCGTGCCTACCGCTCCCCCCGCGTACAGGCATCGGCCGCGTCATGCGAGATCACCCCCGAACGACTGCTACAGGGTGCAGGCACTCTGTATCTGATCGGTGACAGTCACCGCTCAAAGCTGCTGCGCCCGATCTTCCTGTGCCTGCTGCAGGAGCTGATCGACCACGCCTATCACCAGGCGACGATCCGCGGCGGCCGCCTATCGCTGCCGCTGCTGCTGTGCCTCGACGAGCTCGGGAACATCGCCCCGTTACCGAACCTCGCCGAGGTCGCCTCGACGGCCCCCAGTCACAACATCCAGCTGGTATCGATCTTTCACGACCTCGCGCAGGCCAAGAGCCGGTATGGCTCCCAGGCGCATACGGTGATCAACAGTCACCGCGCGCGAATGCTGCTCCCCGGCGTCGCCGACCTCGAGACGCTGCGGTACTTCTCAGACCTGCTCGGCGAACACCGCACCCGAGACCGAGACCAGGACCGACAGGTTCCCGAACGTCGGCCGCTTGCCGCTCCCGAACGCCTGCGCCAGCTCCCCGAAAACCATGCTCTGCTGGTTTACGGCCGGCTCGCCCCGACCCAGCTACGGCTGCGCGCGTACTACACGGACCGCAAACTCCGCGGTCTCTCAGAGCAAGCCAGGAGCGACGTGGGTGAGTGAGTTGACCGAGGCCGGCCTGATCAACTGGCGCGAGCTGCCACCCACCCAACGCCGGGCCTGGTGGGAAACGCTCTGGAACGAGACGCTCGCGCTCGCTGATCGTTACCGCCTCGCGCTACGGGCCGGATGGTGGCAGGACTCACTCCAAGTCGAAGCGCTAGCCGCGTTCTGCGCCTGGCTGCGCCTCTACGACACCGGCTCCTACATCGACCCGCCCGGCAAGCTCCAGCTCCTCTGGGAGCTCGAACGCCTCCGAGCCGTAATCCGCGGCGGCGAGCAGGCCTTTGACCCGGCGCGCGACCGGCCGGCTTTCCAGCGGCATCTGGACTTCATCGAGCGTTCGGGCGGCGGGCTGTCGAGCGATCACGACAACACTGCGCAGGACGCGTTACGACTGACACACCAACACTTATCAAACGAGCTGGGCACCGTAGTGGAGCGGCTCACCGAGCTGCGAGACCGCGAACACGTCCTAAAAGACAGTCACGACAACGCCCACCTCGGCCGTAACGAGCGCCTCGGTCCTGCCCAGCGAGACCTCGCGGAGCTGCAAAGAGCAATCGGACAGCTGCAAGGTCGCGAGCGCGAGCTTGGCTGCCAACTCGATGAACTAACCGATGACTAGCCCGCCTGAACCGAAGCCGATTTCTGAACAGTCTCACCCGGACGCTCGGTCTCGTGCGTCTCAGCGATCGCGTCAGTCGTATCAGCGAGCGCATCGGCGGCGTCGGCGACCGCGCGGGCGGACGTCTCCGCGATCGCCCGGTTGTACTCCACCACGCAGGAATCAAAGCGCTCCCAGAGATCCTCGGGCCCGGTCCGTCCCGTGTCGGGTCGAAGCTCATACGGCGGCTGGCTCTGCACCGCCCGGGGCTGCGCCACCCACCTCAACCCCGCCGCGTCAGCCACGCGCGCGGCCCGAGCCCGGGTCCGCGCTGCGTCGGCCAGGCCGCGCAGGCGTGCCGGGAACCCGGGGTCCGGTGGCGCCATGATGTGCGCACGCATCGCGTCGGCCCAGCGGACCGCGGCCTCGTCGTTCATCGCGACCGCTTGCCGGCGCTGCTCCGCGGGGTCGGTCATTCCTCAACGCTCGGACGGCTCGGCAGCTGCGCACTCCAGGGATCCTCACGGCCGCGCACGCGCGAGCTATCAAGCACCGCGTCCACGTCGGTGGCGCGGATCCGGTAGTGCTTGCCGATCTGGACCGCTGGGAGCTTGCCGTCCTCGATCCAGCGATAGATCGTCATTGCCGTCATCCGCAACCGCTCAGCGACCTCCGGAACCGTCAAAAACTCATCACTCATCCACACTCACACAGTCAACATTAGTTGCCAACAGCCTCGTTGGCAATGATAGACTTCCGATGGCCGCAGCGGGAGGAAAAATGGAGAACGAAGACAGCACCCCCGACAATGTCTACGGCCTGTTCCCAGGCATCGACACCACGCCGTTTGGCGCCAGCACGCCCGCGACAGGCGCCGATCACGGCTGGAGCGCTACTCCCGAACCCACGATCGCCGACGCTGACGATCAGCGTCCGAGCGACGTCTCGCCGGCCGCCGGGGACCCGCGCCGGCTTGCTCACGACAAGCGGGCGCATCTCCTGTCGCGCGCGGCGGTCTGGATGCTGGTAGCGCTCCTGACCGGCGGCGCGCTCGCCGCCGCACACGTGATGCTCTCGCCAGCCGGCTCCACGCCTCACAGCGCGTCGCTCACAACACATGTGCCGCCGGCATCCAGCTATCGCGCCGCCGCCCCAGCGAAAACGCCCTCATCTTCCCACGTCCGGGTTGCACGCCGGCCCTCGCATCGTTCCCTGAGCACAGCCCGCAAGGCCCGGCGACACGCACCCGCCGCCAAGGCGGCTGTCCAGGTTCAAAACGTCACCCGCGCGACTGCTCGCGCAGGCGGCTCGCACAGCACGGCCGCTGCGCCAGCAACTTCGACTACCCCGATTCAGCCGCCGCCAGCTTCAACGCCCACTCCGGTCAGCAACCCCACCCCAAGCCAAAGCGCCAGCCGTCCGATCGTGGGACAAAACGGAACGCTTTCGCCGGGAAGTTCCCCCGACTCGTAATCACCGAAGGAGAGCCCGATGACCAAGATCCTCGCGTCCGCCCGGTCCAACATTCTGGCGGTCATCGCGATCTTCGTCGCGCTCGGAGGGACGTCCTACGCCGCATTCGCGATCCCGACAAACAGCGTCGGGAGCCGGCAGCTGAAAAACCACTCGATAGGTCCCGTCAAGCTCGACCGCAGCACAATCGCCGGGTACGTGCGCGACTGGATCACCATCGACTCGACTGGAACGATCGTCGGTTCACGGCCCCACGCCCATCTGTTGAACTGGGGAACGACAAGCACCCCATCTGGGGGCATAGTCAGCTGGGGCAATCCGCCATCTGGTGGCCATCTAGTCCCCACCTCGTGCTTCGCGGTCGCGACGACATCAATCTCTGGCCTCAACCCGTCCTATGCGAGCGCCTTTGTCACGGTGGTCGAGCGCGGAAACAAGCAGAACGTGGCCGCGAACGTGCGCATCTCAGCGCCGCAGCAAGGTGTCGACGTTGCCGTCATTTGCCCGCAGCCGTAAGCCAGCCGTGATCATCGATCGTCAGTACTGCCGGGCTCGGCGGCTCGGCGCCCGCTTCTGTGCCGCGATCCTCGTTCTTGGTGCTCTGGTGCTGTCGTTCGGGTTGACGTTGCCTCAGTCCGCGCGCGCCGATGAGACGGTGTTTGGCTGCGGCTTCTTCGGCAATAGCGCCTTCGCGCCTTCATCGGCGTATGGGATCACCGCCAGCGCCAGCTGTCCCGGCGGCGCAATAGGCCTCAACGCGGAGGGCCCCTCCTACGCGCAGGGTCAGGGAGCGATCTGGCAGGCAACGGCACCCGCGAACATGCTGATTGTTGGCGCTACCGTCCCCGCCGGAGGTCTTACCTCGGACTACGTAAACGCCGGGAGCGGGGGTCAGTGGGGTGGCGACTTCTACTGGGCAGGAGGAAGCTCGAACATCACGCCAGCCGAGACGCACGGTCCCGCGATCTCGCTGGGTCCGTTCGCGTCCAACACGTTCGGGTGGCTGCTGGTGTGTGGGAGGAGCACCTGTAAGCGAACCCTCGGCAACGGGGACATCTATGTCGGGCAGATCGCCCTGGCAGTGCGCGAGACATCCGGTCCGTCGTTGTCCTCGCCGAGCGGGCTGTGGCAGGCGAATGGCTGGGTACGGGACGGCTGGACGCTGGCGTTCTCGGGGGATTCCCCGTCTGGCTTGTGTGGGTTGGTGGCCTCCTTTGGGGGTTCGGGGTTGCCGGGATCCTCATCGTCGCGCGACCCGTCCGCTTGGCATCAGTGCGCAGCCGGGCCGGTAAGCGACTCGGTCGTGACTCAGGGCTACGCGCAGGGAGCCAACACGCTTCATATCGGCGCTTGGGATGCTGCCGGCGAGACCGTTGACTACACCAAGACCGTGTATGTGGACAACAGCAGTCCGTCGGTGGCGTTGTCGGGCGCGAGTGATGCTCCGTCGAGTGCGGGCACGCAGCACGTGACCGCGACCGCGACGGCGGGTCCGTCGGGAGTGGCGGGAATTTCCTGTTCGGCCGACGGCGCACCCGCCCATTGGTATCCAGGCGTGAGCGCCCAGGTGCCGGTCGGCGGCGTTGGTCAGCACCTGGTGCTGTGTTTTTCGGAGGACAACGCGGTCGACGCGAACGGGGTGCATGGCAGCTCGCCGTCTGAGTTGTTCTCGATGAAGATCGGGGTGCCGACGGTCACCGCGATCAGCTTCTCAAAGATCGTGGACAAGCTGCGCTGCCATCGGATACGCGAGCTGGTACGGGAGCCGGCTCGGTGGGTGAAGATCCGACGACACCACAAGCTGGTCCGGGTTCATCGCCGCGTGCACACCAGGCTTGAGTGGGTGACGCGCTGTCACGCAAGGACCCGGCGCGAGCGGATCACCGTCGTGATCAAGGTCCGCCGGCACGGCAAGCACAAGCTCGTCAAGCGCACGAGGGTCGTCCGGGTGGTGGTACCGCCTCACATGGTCGCCAAGGCGTCGCTGCTCGTGCCCTACGGGCATGGCGCGACCGTCAACGGGTGGCTCGGAACCACTGCGCTGACGGCGCTTGGCGGCCAGACCGTGCAGGTTCTGAGCGCTCCGGACAACGGTCTGGGCCAGTTCACGCCCGTCGTCTCGGCGGTGACGGCGCCGGACGGGAGCTGGAGCGCGCGACT
>JBOGYN010000623.1:0-12468 GCA_050696855.1 Solirubrobacteraceae bacterium
GCCATGCTGCTGGCGCGGATCTCGACTCCGTGGGCGAGCGCGTCGGGGAGGTGGGTCACGTACGGGCTGGCCTTGGCGTTGACCTTGCAGCCTTGCAGGCAGAACCCGCGGTAGATGCAGTGCGGGCGGTTGCCGAAGGTGCCGTTGACGATCCCGACCGGTCCCACGCGCATCTCCATCCCCCGCGCGAGCGCACCCCGCCACAGGACCGACGCCGCCTCGCCAATCGGGTGCGGCGAGAACGGATAGCGGTGCGGATCACCCCATGGCCAGTCCTGCCCGGCCACCGGTAGCTCGCGCTCCACCTGCTCGTAATGCGGTTTGAGGTCCCAGTACGAGATCGGCCAGTCAGCGCCGACCCCGTCCAGCGTCTGGGTCTGGAAGTCCGAAGGATGAAAGCGCGGCGTGTAGCCGGCGTAGTGGACCATCGAGCCGCCGACGCCGCGCCCCGAGTTGTTCTTGCCCAGCTCGATCGGATCGGCGCCGCCGATCACGCGCTCCTGGGTCCAGTAGAGCTGGTGGGAGCCCGCTTCGTCAGAGACCCAGTCCTCATCGGGATGCCAGAACGGCCCGGCCTCGATGATCACGATCCGCCAGCCGTGGCGCGCGAGGCGCTGGGCGAGCACCGAGCCGCCCGCGCCGGCGCCGACGATGACCAGGTCGACCTCGTCGGATTCCGCGTAGCGAGCCATCGTGTCCTGGCCGGGCAGATCCCGGCGGTGAACGTCCAGCAGGTAGCGCGAGTCGTTGTCGCGGGGGCCGACCGCGCCCTTGAGAAGGCTCTGCAGCGGACTACTCATGGGCCTAGCTCGTCGGCGATGCGGACGGGATCCTCCGAGGTGGCGCCGGGGCGCTCGTGCGGCTCGAGGATCGAGACCGGACCGAGACGCATGTAACCCTGCGGGTAGGCCGGGCCGCCGTACCCGATCTCGTTCCAGGCCCACGGGTGCGAGTAGAAGGCAGCCAGGATCGCGCGCATACAGACCGAGAACGCCCGGGAGACGTCGAGCTCGTCCCACGCTCCGCCGGTCAGCGACCCGTCGGACATCGCGGCCACGATCGCCGCCTGGGCCTCGAGATTGGCCGCCGCGAAGTCATCGGCGCCGTAGCGGCTGCGGGCGGTCTCATCTAGCCCGCGCAGGGCCAGGCGCCAGGTCTCGGTGTCAGCGGGCATGTTGGCGTAGCGATAACCGTCGAGCTTTCCGCTGGCATATTTGTCGTCTACCATCTCGGCCACGGGCACTCGGGGTTCTCCGTCCTGGGCGGTGGTCACATCGCACAGCGCCCGCAGCGCCGGCTCCTCCTCGGCGGTGAAGAAGCGCAGCGGGCCGCTCATGTGCAGGCGCGCGGTCACCACCTCGCGGGTGGCGGCGTCCCAGTTCTCGGCGTTGGCAAGAACGTCGTAGTCCGGATAGCGTCCGATCATCTGGGGCGAGGTGCCGCGGCGCTGGCGCGGCAACCACGCCGGGTGTCGTGGCTGCATGCCGGGGCGGAGGTTGGGGAGGTGGTGAGGCTTCTGCAGGTCGCGCTTCTCCGGGCCGGGCATGCCTAGTCCTCCCGGCGCAGGACCGCGGCCAGCAGTCCCATCGCGCCGACGATCGTCATCAGGCCCGGGGCCATGATCGGCGGGCCCATGGCGAGGTTGTAGCCGGGCTCCGAGAAGCCGCCCGGGCGGCGGGCCACGCCGCGCGCGTGGTAGTACTCGCCGAGCAGGCCGTTGGCGGTGTAGATAGCGGCCGTGATCGGGAGGTAGGTCTTGGCCCAGCGCCGGCTGAAGACGCCGCCGATCCCGGCGATCATCACCGGCGGGGTGACGATGATCGGGCTCCACATCATCTTGTTGCCAAAGCTCGCGCGGTAGTGCTCGATGTAGACCTCGGAGGTTGTGACCAGCGCGGCGAACGCCGTCATTGCAGACAGCGAACGCTCAAAGCGCCCGTGCTCGATGTTCGACACCCAGCGGTCGATGCGGTGCTCAGAGCGGCGCTTGGCGGCGCGGGTGGATCGCACCGTCATTCTCCCGGCAAGAATTCGCGGGCCTTCTCGCGCAGCGACTCGACCGCGCCTGCCATCCCGCTCTCCGGATCCTTGGCCACCGACTCGGCGAACCCCTTGGCCTGGGCGAACGTGATGTGGGGCGGCAGGGGCGCCTCGTTGGGGTCGGTCAGCGCACTGATGATCACCGGCCGATCGGCGCTCAGCGCCACCCGCCAGGCGTCCTCGATCTCAGCCGCCTGGGTGACCTTGATTCCCTTCAGGCCGATCAGCTCCGCCCAGGCGGCGTAGTCGACGTAGGGAATCTCCTGGGAGGCCTTGAACTGCGGATCGCCCTCCATCACCCGCTGCTCCCAGGTGACCTGGTTGAGATCCTCGTTGACGAGCACGAGCACGATCATGCGGGGGTCGGCCCAGGTCTTGTAGTACTTGGCCGCGGTCAGCATCTCGGCCATGCCGCCCATCTGCATCGCGCCGTCGCCGACCATCGCGATCGCGACCCGATCCGGATAGGCGAACTTGGCGGCGATCGCATAGGGCACGCCCGGGACCATCGTGGCCAGGTTCCCCGAGAGCATCGCCTTCATTCCTCGGCGGATCCGGATCTGCCGCGCATACCAGTTGGCCGCCGAGCCCGAGTCACTGGAGAGGATCGCGTTATCGGGCAACTGGCTCGAGAGGGCGGAGAACAGCCCCTGGGGCCGGACCCGCCCGTTTCGGTCGGCAGGCTGTCCGTGATCGTCCATCAGCCGCCACCAGTCCGCGACGTTGCTCTTGACCTCCTCCTGCCAGGCGCGATCCTCCTTGCGGTGCAGCAACGGCAGGAGCTCTTTGAGCGACTCCTTGCTGTCGCCTTCGAGGGCGAGGTCCATCGGGTAGCGGATGCTCAGCATCCGGCCCATGAGATCGATCTGGATCGCCTTGACCTGGCCGGTCTTGGGCAGGAACTCCGAGTAGGGAAAGCTCGAGCCGACCATCAGCAGGGTGTCGGCGCCCTGCATCATATCCCAGCTCGGCTTGGTGCCCAACAGGCCAATGGCGCCGGTGCAGTAGGGGATGTCATCGGGCACGGCGGCCTTGCCCAGCAACGCCTTGGCGATCCCGGCGCCGAGCGTGTCGGCCACCGCGATGACCTCGTCGGTTGCCTCCAAGGCCCCCTGGCCGACCAGCATGGCCACCTTCTCTCCGGCGTTGAGGATGTCGGCAGCCTGCTGGAGCTGTGACTGTTGGGGGATCCGGCGTCCAGGCCAGTAGCCGATGCCGGTGTGCACGGTGTGGGTCGCGTGCGGCTGCTCCTCGACGGCGTCCATGTCCTGGACGTCGCCGGGCACAATGACGCAGGTCACCGTCTGTTCAGTCTGGGCGATTCGCATCGCCCGATCGATCAGGTGGCGGACACTCGACGGCGTGTTGACCTGCTCGCAGAACGCCGAGGCCAGGTCGCTGTAGAGCTGCAGCAGCTTGACCTCCTGCTGAAAGTCTCCCCCGATTGCCCGCACGAACGTCTGGCCGACGATCGCCACCACGGGTCGGTGGTCGAGCTTGGCGTCATACAGGCCGTTGAGCAGATGGATCGCCCCCGGGCCCGAGGTGGCCATGCAGACGCCCACCTTGCCGGTGAATTTGGCATGCCCGCAGGCCATGAACGAGGCCATCTCCTCGTGGCGCGTCTGTACGAAGCGCAACTGATCCTGATGGCGGCGCAGCGCGCCGAGAAGTCCGTTGATCCCATCCCCCGGAAAGCCGTAGATCGTGTCCACGTCCCATTCGATCAGTCGCTCACAGAGATTGTCCGCCGCTGTCGGCTTGCTCATATCGTGCCTCGTGTCGTCGTTTTCATCAAAGTTGGTTGGTCATGCGGCGTAGGCCTCGGCGTCGGCCCGCTTGAGCTCCAGGCCGAGGCCGGGCCGGTCAAGGTCCGGCCACAGCGCCCCAGCGCGGAGCTCCGGCAGACCGTCGAACAGCAGCCGCTCGATCCGCACGTGGTCATGGAAGTACTCGAGGTGGCGCAGCTGGTGCAGCGCCGTCCCGGCCTGGACGTGGATCGCCGGCCCGCAGTGCAGCGACAGGGGCAGGCTGTGAGCGCGGCAGATCGCCCCGGCGCGCAGCAGCTCGGTGACACCGCCACAGCGCGTGATGTCGGCCTGCAACACGTCGACCGCGCCCGCCTGCACCATCCGCTCGAAGTAGACGGCGTCGTAGCCATATTCTCCCGCGGCGACCTCCATCCCGGCCGGCGCGCGGTCGCGCACCAGGGCAAGCCCGGCGAGGTCGTCGGAGCTGACCGGCTCCTCGAACCAGCTGACCCCGGCCTGCTCGCGGAAAGTGTCCGCGAGGGCGATCGCCTGCTTGGCGCTGTAGGCGCCGTTGGCGTCGACGAACAGCTCGGTGTTGGCGCCGATCGCCTCCCGGGCGACCCGGACGCGCTCAGGATCGTCCGCGGGATGGGTCCCGACCTTCATCTTGACCCGAGGGATGCCCGCGTCCACCCAGCCGGCGAGCTGGTCGGCCAGCCGCTCGTTCGAGTACGCGGTAAAGCCGCCCGAGCCGTACACCGGCACGTGGTCGCGGCCGGCGCCCAGCACGGTGCAGAGCGGAGCGCCGAGCAGCCGCGCGTGCAGATCCCAGAGGGCGATGTCCACCGCGGAGATGGCCATCGAGGTGATTCCGGGTCGCCCCAGGTTGCGCGTCGCGTGCACCATCGCCGCCCAGGCGCCGCGCGGCGCGGTCGCGTCGGCGCCCTGCACCACACCGGCGAGCTTGGTCGCGATCAGTCTCGCCGTGGATAGGTCGGCGTAGGTGTAGCCCAGGCCGCTGACTCCGGCCGCGTGCGCGTGGACGACCACGATTGTGGTCGAGTCCCAGGCCAGCGTGCCGTCGGCCTCGGGCGCGTCGGTCGGGATCGTGTAGGCGCCGACCTCGATCCGGTCGATCGGCGGCGCTGAGCCGGTGGCCGTACGGAGCTCCGGCATGGTGGACCGAGCCGTCATGGCTGGTCCCACGCGGTCACTCCGGGTGACGAATCTGGCTCGAGTCCCCACCGGGTGACAAAGGACTCGCCCGGCGCCAAGCTGCGCAGGCCGTCGCCGGTTTGAAAGGCGTTGGGGGCACAGGTCATCGGCTCGACGCCAAGCCCGCGCCGGCGCCGCTCGGGCTCCGGCAGCGCGTCGCCCGTGAACGCCATCACGTAGCCGTAGCTCTCGTCCAACCACAGAGCCACCCGCGGCCCCTCTGGTCCTTGCAGCATGACGCGGGCGCTTCCGTCCGGATCTCGGATCAGGTCGGTGTAGCCGGTGTCCAGCTGCGCATCGCCGATCGCGCGCGGTTGCCGGAAGTCATATGGGGTCCCGTCGACCGGCTCGACGCCGGTCGGGATGCCGCGCGCGTCGCTGGGCAGCCAGCGGTTGGCCGGGATCTTCAGCGCGGCAGCGTCGATTACATCGGGCCCGATTGACAAGTAGGGGTGAGCGCCGGCCCCGTACGGGCAACTGCCCGTGCCCACGTTGAGCGCAGTCGTGGTCACCATCAGGCCTGCGTCCGAGAGCGAGTACTCGATGGTCAGGCGCAGCGCGAACGGATAGCCGGGCTGGGGATGCAGCACATGAGCCATCGTCACACGCTCGCGCTCGCGCTGCGCGATCGTCCAGTTGGCAAAGCGGACCAGGCCATGGATTGCGTTGCCCTTGGCCGGTTCGCTCAGCGCCAGTTGAAAGTCGTGACCTTCGAAGCGGTAGGCGCCATCCCTGAGACGGTTGGGCCAGGGGACCAGCGACTGACCCCGAGCCGCCGTGCACCGCTCGTCGCGCCGATAGCCATCGAGCACCGCCCAATCTCCGACCTCGTACACGCGCAGGGCGCCGCCGACCTCGACCACGACCACCCGCTGATCGCCGTGGACGATTTCGATCTGCTCGCCCGATGGCGCCCCGGGCTCTGGCGGCCAGACCGACGACTGTGCACTGACACCGAGGTTGGTTTTTTCGCGCTCAGACTGCATGATGCTCCAGAGAAGAAGGGCCACGTCGCGAGCCCCACGAGGTCTGGAGCAGCACGTCTAAACCAGCACCTTCCCGCAACGGAGCGGCGTCTAACCGACAATGTTCGCGTGTGGACTGCCGATGGGGCGTAGAAGAAAGCGATCGCCGGCCACTGAGCCGTCTACTGCTGCGCCCGCCGCGAGTCGATGAGCTGGTCCGGCGAGCTGGGAGCCGGAGCCGAGTTGGTGTGCTGCGAGCTCGGCAAAGGGGCCACCTCCGAGGCGCCGGTGTGACTGCTTCCTGACGCCCGACCCCACAGCGAGGAGACCAGTGCAGCCGCGGCGATCACCACGGCAACCGGGAGCAAGATGATCGTGAAGATCCCGCCCGAGACGATGCTGGCGCCGAGGGCAAATATGACGAAAGCGATCACGGGGAGGGCAAGCCACATAGCAACTGGTTTACCCGCTCGCTGCGGTGGTAAACGCGCTACTGGTGCGCAGCGCACGAACATCTCCTTTGCGCATCGCACGCGCTGTCAGCGATTGTCAGCCCACGGACGCTGAGTTGAACCCCCGCGGCTTCCCCGTGGCATGATGGCCGCCCTCCGCCGAGCCCTGCGTCCCGCTTTCGTGTCCGCCAAGTCCCGCGAACGTCCTCCTCGCCCGAAGCCGCGGTGGGCTGCGGCTGGTGCGATCGCCGTCGCGCTGGGCCTGGCCGGGTGCGGCAAGCAGTCGATCCTCTCCACCCGCAGCCCCCAGGCCCACAACATCATGCTGCTGTGGTGGTGGATGCTGGCCGCGGCGGTGATCGTCTTTCTCGGTGCCGCGGGTCTGCTGGTGCTGGCCTGGTTTCGGCGGGAGACCAAGGGGTTACCGTTCTTCGGCGAGCGCGAGAGCGTTCCCGAGATGATGGTGGTGCTGTTCGGGGTAGCTGTCCCGGTGGTCGCGCTGGTGGCGCTGTTCGGAGTCGCCAACGTGTACCTGATCAAGCAGACCTCGCCGCCGGATCCGCGGACAACGCCGATGACGATCGACGTGATCGGGCATCAGTGGTGGTGGGAGGTTCGCTATCCGGGTACGAGCGCGGTGACCGCCAATGAAATTCACATCCCGATCGACACCCGCGTCAACGTGGTCGCCACCACCGCCGATGTGATCCACAGCTTTTGGGTGCCGGCCCTGAACCGTAAGATCGACATGATCCCGGGGCGGCAGAATCGGGTGCTGATGTACGCCTCCCAGGCCGGCGAGTACCGGGGCCAGTGCTCGCAGTTCTGCGGCTTGGAGCACGCGCACATGTCGATGTACGTGTTCGCCCAGCGGCCGGCGGAGTACCGGGCGTGGCTGTCCAACATGGCCGCTCCCTCCCGCGCGCCGACCGTGGCTGCGGCCCGGGCCGGCCGCGCGGTATTCATGAGCAACCAGTGCGCCAGCTGCCACACCATCGCCAACACTCCGGCCCAGGGTCTGGTCGGGCCCAGCCTCACCCACCTCGCGACCCGTACGACGCTGGCCTCGGTGACGATTCCCAACACTCCGGGTGAGCTCGCCGCCTGGATCGCCAATCCGCAGGCGATCAAACCGGGCACTCGGATGCCCGATCTGGGCCTCTCGCGCCTCCAGGTCACCCAGCTCGTCGCCTACCTGGACACGCTGCGCTAATGGTGGCGGTCGCAATTCACGGGGACGAGCTCTGATGGCCACCGTGGTCAGCCCGCGGGGACAACAGCACGTCGATCGACTCGATCGCATCTGGACCGAGCGCCCGGGGCTGCTCGGCTGGCTTACCACCACGGATCACAAGCGGATCGGGATCCTGTACTTCTTCACCGCGCTGGCCTTCTTCGGGGCGGGGGGAATCGAGGCGCTGCTGATCCGCACGCAGCTGATCGGGCCCAACAACCACGTGCTCTCGCCCGCGGTCTACGACCAGATGTTCACGATGCACGGGATCACGATGATCTTCTTGTTCGTGATTCCGATGACCACGGGCGCGTTTGGCAATTACTTGCTGCCGTTGATGATCGGGGCCCGGGACATGGCCTTCCCCCGGATGAACGCGCTGTCCTACTGGATCTTTTTGTGCTCAGGGATCTTCATGTACATCGCGCTGGTCACCGGCCACGCTCCGAACGCCGGCTGGTTTGACTATGTCCCGCTGGCCTCCAAGCAGTTCGACCCCGGCACCAACATCGACTTCTACGGCTACGGGCTGATCTTCAATGGCATCGCCAGTACGGCAGCGTCGATCAACTTCATCGTCACGATCTTCAAGATGCGGGCGCCGGGAATGTCACTGAACCGGATGCCGCTGTTCTGTTATGCCTTCCTCGCAGTTGCCTTCGCGCTGCTGTTCGCCCTGCCATCGCTGAGTGTCGCCGCGCTCTTCCTCGAGCTCGACCGTCAGCTCGGATTTCACTTCTACGACGCCGCCCACGGGGGCGACCCGCTGCTGTGGCAGAACCTGTTCTGGATCTTCGGCCATCCCGAGGTTTACATAATCATTCTGCCCGCGTTCGGGATCGCCACCGCGATCATCCCCACCTTCACCCACCGCAAGATGGTGTTCTTCCCGCTGGTCGCGCTGGCCGAGATCCTGGTCGCCTTCCTGGGCTTTGGCGTGTGGGCGCACCACATGTTCACGGTCGGCTTCGCGACCCTGACCACGGTCTACTTCGCGGCCGCCAGCCTGATCATCGTGATTCCCTCCGCGATTCAGCTGTTCGCCTGGATCGCGACCATCGTCACCGGAACCCCGGAGTTCAAGACCCCGATGCTGTTCATCATCGGGTTCATCGTCTATTTCATCATCGGCGGCCTGTCCGGGATCACGGTGGCGGCGATCCCGTTCGATCAGCAGGTCCACGACAGCTACTACATCGTCGCGCACTTCCATTTCGTGATCTTCGGCGCGGCCGTGTTCCCGATTCTCGGCGGCATGTACTTCTGGTTTCCCAAGGTGACCGGCCGGATGTACCACGAGGGCGTCGGCAAGCTCAGCTTCTGGCTGACCTTTATCGGAACCCTTGTCACCTTCTTTCCGATGCACATCGTCGGCCTCCTGGGGATGCCGCGGCGTAATTACACCTACCCGCCGGGACTTGGTTGGTCGCTGTTGAACCTCATCGAGACGCTGGGCTCCTACCTGCTCGCCGTCGGTCTGGTGATGATCGTGGTCAACCTGTTCGTCAGCCGCTTTCGGGGGGCCGAAGCGGGCAATGACCCGTTCGGGGGGGACACCCTGGAATGGTCGACGACGTCGCCGCCACCCCCGTACAACTACCCGGTGATTCCCACCGTCACGAGCCCGTACCCGATGTGGGACAACGACGATCGCCAGCGTGACAACCGGCGTCTGGACCGGGGGGAAGGGTTGCTCGAGCTCGGTCACGAGACGCCCGCGACCAGCGTGCAGGATGCGGTCGCGGACGAGATCCTGACGATGCCCTCGCACTCGATCTGGCCGATGGTCTCGGCGCTCACGATGGCGGGAATCTTCGCCATGCTGCTGCTCGGCCACTACCTGATCGCCCTGGGCTTCCTCGCCGCCGGCGGTCTGACGCTGGTTGGCTGGCACCACAAGGGGGCGAGCGCGTGACCGAACCTCGCGAGGTGACGCGCAGCTCAGCGGCGTGGGACGCGGCCGCGGCCGGGCGCGCCGCGCGTCAGCGGGTGGCCCAGCCCAACGGCTGGTGGGGCATGGCGCTGTTCCTGTGCGCCGAGGTGACCCTGTTCGGGACGCTGGTGGCCAGTTACTTCTACCTGGACTTCGACGCTCGCCGCTGGCCGCCGGCCGGGATCAAGCCCCCCAGCGTGGTCCTGCCGCTGGTCGCGACGGGGGTGTTGGTGGCGATGAGCGTGCCGATGTGGCTGGCGGCGCGGGCGGCGCGGGATGGCCGGCAAAGACGGGTGGTGGGGCTGATCGCTTTCGTGCTCGTGGTCCAGTGCTGCTACCTGGCCGTGCAGGTCCTCCTCTTCCGCCACGATTACAACGAGTTCAAGCCTCAGGCCAGCGCCTACGGATCGATCTACTTCACTCTGCTAGCGGCGCATCACGCCCACGTGCTGTTGGGGGTTCTGCTCGACGCGGGGGTGCTGGCCTTCGTCTCGCTGCGGGGGCTGACCAACTACTGGCTGATCGGAACGCGGGGCCTGGCCCTGTACTGGCACGTCGTCAACGCGATCGCGGTCGTGGTGGTGTTCACCCAGCTCTCTCCATCACTATGAGCAATCGCCGCCTGGACGGTTTGATCTGGTTTGGCGTGCTTGGTGGAGCGGGGGCGTGGGCCCTGCAGTTCGTCGCCAATCTGGCCTTCACCTTCGCCCAGTGCAATGCTCCGCCGGGACGCTGGCAACTGCCCGTGCATGCTTGGGAGATCGTCCTCTCGGTGGTGGCGATCGTCGTCGTTCTCGCCGCCGAGGGCGTGTGCGGCTGGCTGTTTCTCCAGACCTATCAGCGCGACCACGTCTCGGCGCTCGAACGCCACGGAGACGGGAGCCCCGCTCCCACGGGACGGATCAACTCGCTATCGATGATGGGCCTACTGGTCAACTTCCTCGCGCTGGCGATCATCGTGATGACCGCCATCGGCGCCCCCCTGCTGGCCGTGTGCCAACAGTCATGACCGCTCGCCGTCTCATCCTCGTCGCGGTCACGGTCACGGTCACGGTTGCGGTCGCCGCGGCCGGCGTGGCCCAGGCCCAGCCGCCCTCGGGCATCGTACGCCCGACCACCGAAGCGGCGACAGCGAACCTACAGCTGGGGGCCCAGCTCTTCGCGGGGAACTGCGCCAGCTGCCACGGGATCGCCGGATCGGGCATCACCTCGCCCCGGCCGGGAGCGGGGAACATCCTCGGCCTCGGACCGCCGCTGCGCAACCTCGGCGCCCAGGCGCCTGATTTCTATCTGCGGACCGGGTACATGCCGCTCGGCAACCCCCACGAGCAGCCCCAAGACAACCGGGTGCTGTTCTCCGACAAGGAGATTCGCTCGCTGGTCACCTACGTGGCCTCGCTGGGCTCCGGGCCGGCCATCCCCGCGCCCCACCCGGCTTCCGGTTCCCTGGCGACGGGACTGCAGCAGTTCATGTCTAACTGCGCGGGCTGTCACCAGGCGCTGGCCGAGGGCGGCTTTGTCACCGGCGCCCGGGTTCCGCCGTTGCATACCGTGCCGGCGACCCAGATCGCCGAGGCGGTTCGCGTCGGGCCTTATCTGATGCCGCGCTTCTCCACCCGCCAGATCTCAGACGCCGAGCTGGACTCGATCATCGCCTACGTGAGGAGTACGGGCAAGCCTGACAACCGGGGGGGCTGGGGAATCGGGAATCTCGGACCGATCCCCGAGGGCCTGGTCACGTGGTGGATTGCCGCTCCGCTGCTGATCCTGGGTTGTCTCACCGTCTCGAGGAGGATGCGCCGATGAGGTTGTGGCAATGGCTGGTGGCCGCCGTGGCGGCTGCGCTGGGCAAGCGCCGGAACTCGACGCAGCCGCCCCCGCAGCAAGAGCCCGGGCGCATCGTCGCGGCGGGGACGCCCGAGCGCCGGGCGGAGAACGTCGTGCTCGTGCTGCTGGGGATCGCGAGCCTGTGGGCGCTGGGCTTCATCGTCGTCTATGGCGAATTCAGTCCCGGGGGTCTGCCCAACGAGCTGCTGGGCGTGTGCCTCGGCCTGTGCTTCCTGTTCATCGGCGCCGCCCTGACGGTGGTCGCCAAGCGCCTCGTGGTCACCGAAGAGCTCGAGGACGACTACCCGCAGGATCATCCCGAGCAGCAGGAGGAGATCGTCGAGATCATCCACGAGAGCGGCAGCCGGATCACCCGCAAGCGGCTGCTGCTCGGGGCCGGGGCGGCGACGGGCGGCGTCCTGGGGTTGGCCAGCCTGACGCCGGTGCTGTCGATCGGGCCGATCTGGGACACCCGGCCCCTGGACGAGACGCCGTGGCGCGCCGGGGTTCGACTCGTCAGCGAGTCTGCCCTACCCCTGCTGGCCTCACGGATCGACGAGCAGACCTTCTACACGGCGTTTCCAGAGGGCGCCGATCCCGAGCTGCTCGGCTCCTCGCTCGTGGTCATTCGCGTCGACCCGACCAAGCTCAAACTCCCGTCCGAGCGCGCGAAATGGGCCCCCGACGGGATCCTCGCCTTCTCCAAGATCTGCACCCACGCCGGTTGCGCCGTGGCGCTGTATCGCAAGCCGACCTTTCCGGTGGTCGAGCCCGCCGACGCGCTTGTCTGTCCGTGTCACTACTCCACCTTTGACCCGTTCACCGGCGGCGCCGTGACCTATGGCCCGGCCGGACGCCCACTCCCGCAGCTGCCCCTGGCCGTCGACTCGACCGGGTACCTCCGGGCGGCCGGCAATTTCTCGGCCCGGGTGGGACCGTCGTGGTTCTACGTGCGCTAGCGGCCTTCGGCGTGAGCGATCCTCTCCAGGACCCCGTCCGCTTCATCGCCGAACGGACCTCCTCTGCGCCGCTGCTGCGGAAGGGTCTGCGG
>JBOGYN010000624.1:0-24661 GCA_050696855.1 Solirubrobacteraceae bacterium
GATCCACCTGTACTCGATCGCCTACCTGAAGTCAGACCAGGGCTACGCGCGCTTCTTCTCCTATTTGAACTTCTTCGTCTTCTCGATGCTGCTGCTCGTCCTGGCTGGCAACTTCCTGCTCCTGATCGTGGGCTGGGCGTTCGTCGGCTTCGCCTCCTACATCCTGATCTCGTTCTGGTACCGGCGCCAGACGGCCACCGACGCCGGGATCAAGGCGTTCGTGATCAACGTCGTCGGCGACGTCGGCCTCGTGCTCGGCACCTTCTTCATCTTCCGTCATACCGGCACGCTTGACTTCCTCAAGACGTTCCACGCCGTGCCGCACGTGTTCGGACACAACTCCACCGATCTCGTCGCCGGCTGCGTGCTGCTCCTGGTCGGAGTGTTTGCCAAGTCGGCCCAGGTACCGCTGCACACGTGGCTGCCCGACGCGATGGAGGGCCCGACCCCGGTCTCGGCCCTGATCCACGCCGCCACCATGGTCACGGCCGGCGTCTACCTGATCGCGCGCATGCACCCGCTGTTCGAGCAGGCCCCGACCGCGGCCGACGTTGGCGCGATCATCGGATGCGCGACGCTGCTGATCGCGGCGACGATCGCCATCGTCCAGACCGACCTCAAGCGCGTGATCGCCTACTCGACCATGTCCCAGATCGGTTACATGGTCATGGGCGTCTCGGTCGGCGCCTACTCGGCCGGCCTGTTTCACCTGATGACGCACGCCTTCTTCAAGGCGCTGCTGTTCATGGCCGCCGGTTCGCTGATCGGCGCCATGGGCGGCGAGCAATCGCTGGACCGGATGCGCGGCTTTCGCAAGGCGATGCCGTTCACGTTTGCGTGCTTCATCGTCGGGGGGCTGGCGCTCTCGGGGCTGCCGCCCTTCTCCGGCTGGCTGTCCAAGGACGACATCATCGCTTTCCTCGACCACCGCGGCGGGGGCTTTGAGATCCTCGGCATCCTCGGCTATGTCGGGGCGCTGATGACCGGCGTCTACACGTTCCGGATGATCTTCCGTGCCTTCTTCGGCGAGCCGTGTGAGGAGGCGCGCGAGCTCGAGGCCGGCCACCTCTTCCACCCCGAGACGCCCACCAACCCGGGGAGCGGCGAAGCGGAGGACACCGACGTCGGCTTCCCCGGTCCCGAGCATCACATCGCCGAGCGCGACTGGGCGATGAAGGCCCCGATGGGCATCCTCGCCGTGCTGGCCGTGATCGGTGGCGTCCTCCAGATCCCGGGCATCGATTCGTCGATCTCGCGCTTTTTGGCCCCCACGTTCGCTGATTCACGCCTGGCCGGTCTGGATCCGTCGACCGGCTCAGCCTGGGTGGGCCTGATCATCGGCGCCGTCATCGGCCTGCTCGGCATCACGATCGCCTATCGAATCTGGGTGGCCCAGGTCGGCACGTCGGCGCGCCTGCAGGCCCGCTTCTCCGCCGTGCACACATTCCTGCTCAACAAGTGGTACTTCGATGAGCTGATCGACTTCACCGTCGTCCGTCCCACGCAGTGGTTCGGACGCTTCGCCGAGTCGGTACTCGAGCGGGGGGTCGTGGCCGGAGGCGTGACCGGCGGGACGCTGGGCTTGGTTCGGGGCGTCTCGGCCGGTGTCCGCCGGCTTCAGACCGGCTTCCTGCGCTACTACGCGGCGGCGATGCTGGCCGGCGTGTTCGGCATGGCTTTCTACTTCCTGATCTCCGCCGGAGCCGGATGACTCACGCGGCCTCCATATCGGCGAGCCCGGAAGGCGAGCGGAGGCGCGCGTGAGCCTTTCGATTCTCATCTGGCTGCCGCTCGTCGTGGCGCTGATCGCCTCCCAGCTGCGCGGCAAGCTCGTCGCGTGGACGGCGGTCCTGGGGAGCCTGGTCGCGGTCGCGATCGCGATCTCGTTCCTGGCCCGCTTTGACTCTGGTACCGGCCAGTTGCAATTTGTCACCGACTCGGTCTGGATCTCGTCACTCGGCATCCATTACAAGCTCGGCCTCGATGGGCTCAACGTGGCCCTAGTGCTGCTCACGACGGTCATCTTCAGCGCCGCGCTGCTCTGGGCCTCCACCCAGGAATGGGAGCGCTCCCGGGTCTTCTACTTCCACCTCGGGATCGCCGAGAGCGCGGTGCTGGGCGCCTTCTGCGCGCAGGACCTGGCCCTGTTTGTCGCCTTCTTCGATCTGATGCTGATCCCGTTCTACTTCCTGACCGGCATGTGGGGCACCGGCGATCGGGTGCGGGCGACGACCAAGCTGGTCATCTACACCCTGGTCGGCTCCTTCCTGATGCTGGTGGCGGCAATTGCCACCGGCGCGATCGCCTCCAGCCAGCACGGCACCCCGCTCACCTTCGTGATCAGCTCGCTGCGCGGCCTGCCCCTCTCCCACGCCTCCCAGGACTGGATCTTCCTGTGCTTCGCGGCCGCTTTCGTGGTCAAGATGCCGCTCGTCCCCTTCCACGGCTGGTTGCCGGACGGATACAAGTCGATGCCGATCCCCGCCGTGGCCGTGTTCTCGGCGATCTTGTCCAAGGTGGCTGCCTACGGGTTCCTGCGCATCGTGCTGCCCCTGTTCCCCTACGCCTCGGCGCACTACCAGACCCTGATGCTGGTGATCGCGCTGGCCTCGGTGATCTGGGGGACCGTGGTCGCGCTGACCACCCCGGACGCGCGGCTGGTCGTCGCCTACTCGAGCGTCGCCCAGCTCGGCTTCATCACCCTCGGGATCTTCTCCCTGCAATCACAAGGAGCCCAGGGGGCGCTGCTGCAGATGCTCAACCACGCGTTGGTCTCAGCACCGCTGTTCTTCGTGGTGGCCGCGCTCGCCGCGCGGGCCGGCGGCTCGGAGAAGCTGGCCGAGATGGGCGGGATCGCGTTCCGCGCCCCGATCCTGGCCAGCCTGTTTCTGATCGTCTCCCTGGCCACACTGGCCATGCCCGGCTCGTCGAACTTCGCCGGCGAATTCCTGATCCTGCTCGGGTTGTTCAAAGCCAAGCTGGCGATGGCGATGATCGCCTCTCTGGGGGTGATCGGGGCCGCCGTGTACGCGTTGCGCCTCTATATCCGCTCGATGCACAACCGGGTCGGCCCGGCCGTGCAGTCCTACGAGCTCGGGCTGCGCGAAGCGTTGCCGATCGGCGCGCTGGTGGCCGTGATCTTGGTGTTCGCCTTCTACCCACAGTTCGGCCTCACCCGCTCCGAGCGCGCGGTGCGCGGCGCGGTGGCTCCGGCGCGCCTGGAGCAGCGCCTCGCGTCCGTGCCCGCTGGGTGGACCGCCTACGCGCCCCTGACCGCAAGCCGCAAACCATGAACTACAGCCGCCCGCTCACGCTCGCGAGCCACCACATGACCGGCCCCCATATCGACTGGGCGTCGTTCTCGCCGCTGCTCGCGCTCAGCCTCGGCGCGCTCGTCGTGCTGCTGATCGGCCTGGTCCGCGCGCCGATGGTGCGCCAGCGGATCGTCCCGGCAGCCACGGTCCTCACCCTGGCCATCGCCCTGGCCCTCGCGATCGTGCGCCTCAAGCATCCCGCCTCGATCATTTCGGGTGCACTCCAGATCGACGACCTCGCCCTGATCCTCGACATGCTCTTCTTCATCGCGGCGATCGCGTGCGTGATCATGTCATTGCGGACCCGAGCGCCCGAGAGCGCGGGCCACGGCGAGTACCACGCGCTGCTCTTGTTCAGCGTCCTGGGCATGGCCGTGCTCGTCTCGGCCCAGAACCTGATCACGTTGTTCCTCGGCTTCGAGCTGCTCTCGATCCCGCTCTACATACTCTGCGCTTCGGAGTTCCGGCGCGAGGGCTCGCTCGAGTCCGGCCTCAAGTATCTGGTCATCGGCTCAGTGGGCTCGGCGACCCTCGTCTACGGCCTGGCCCTGATCTACGGCTCGACCGGGTCGACGCAGTTCTCGGGCATCGCCCATGCGATCAGCCAGGGCCAGATCGCCCACGGCCTGCTCGGGGACCCGATGCTGCTCACCGGGCTGGCCCTGGTCATGGTCGGCTTCGCTTTCAAGGCCTCGGTGGCCCCGTTTCACCAGTGGACACCCGACGTCTACGAAGGCGCCCCCACCCCGATCACCGCGTTCATGGCCACCGCCACCAAGGCCGCCGCCTTCGGCGTCCTGCTGCGCTTCTTCGACACCGCGGTGATCAGCGCCCAGGGCACCTGGGCCCCAGCATTCGCCACGATCGCGACGATCACGATCGTGGTCGGCAACGTCGGCGCGCTGGGCCAGTCCTCGCTCAAGCGCATGCTTGGCTACTCGAGCGTTGCCCAGGCGGGCTACATGCTCGCCGGGGTCGTCGTCGGGACCCGCCTGGGGGTCGACGCCACGGTCCTCTATCTCGCCGTTTATCTGTTGATGAACCTGGCCGCCTTCGCGGTCATTGTCGCGGCCCAGAACGAACGTGAGGACGGCGACGAGATCCCCGGGCTGGCCGGTCTCGGTGCGCGTCAGCCGTGGCTGGCCTGGCCGATGACGATCGCGATGCTGTCTCTGGCCGGGATCCCGGGCACGGTCGGCTTCATCGGCAAGTTCCAGCTCATCCACGCCCTGGTCAACGGCAACTACACGTGGCTGGGCATCGTGCTGGTGATCGGCTCGATGATCTCGCTGGGTTACTACCTGCGGGTGGTCGCGGTGATGTGGATGAGCCCCCCGAGCACGGTCGGGGTCCCGGCCCCGGCCCATCGGGCCTCGGCGGCGGGCGGCCCGGGCGCGCTGGCACCGATCGGCGGTGGGTCCCCCGAGGCCGACGCGCTGGCCGATGACGCGCTGGCCGATGACGGGTTGGCCGATGACGGACGGCTGACGGCGGGGCGGGCGGCCCCGGTCGGCGAGCTCACCTTCGTAGCCGTGCTGTTCGCCGCCGCCAGTGTGGTCTTCGGGGTCTTCCCCTCGCCGTTGTTCACGCTCGTGGCCCACGCCGGTCAGGCGTTCACCGGCATCTTCTAGGGGGGGCGGGTGAGCCGGTGAGCGGCGGCACGTCCCCCAGCCACCTGCAAAATGCGCAAACCTTGGATGCGCCAGACAAGTTTTACGCAAACGCGGGGCTAGGCGTGCGCTAGCGGAAAAACTCGCGGGCCGGTGTCGAGGTTTTCACAAAATGCAGGGCCGGGTAGCCAGAAGGACATGAACGCCAAGAGCGCCGACTCCGGGCCGGAAGAGCTTCCCGGCTCGGTTTCCAACCAGAACAGCGAAGAGGCCGAGCCCGGTCACGGCGGCGGCCCCGAGAAGCGAAGTCCCTCCTCCGACAAGCGGGCCGGAACCCAAGGCGGAGACTCCGAAGGCGAGTCCAGCGAGGGTTCGCAGTCGACCGGCGACCCCAACAGCGCGGGCTGATTCGAACCAGGAGGGGGGCTCAGGCCCCGAGGGGTGACTCAGGCCCCGAGGGGGGCTCAGGCCCCGAGGGGTGACTCAGGCCCGAGGGGTGGCTCAGGCCGGGATGGCCGCGGGCGCGGCCGCGCCGGAAACCGACTGCGCCGGGTCGAGACGGCGCGAGAAATGGAGTACGCCGTCGTCGATCTCGCCCACCCGCAGGGTGACGATGTCGCGCGGATAGTTCTGGCGCAGCCGCCACGGGGGTTCTGACCCCTGACGAGGGAACTCGTCCACCGAGCGCAGGACGTAGCCGGAGTCGAGGTCGAGGAGCGGCCGCGTGGTCACGGAATCGCGATCGCACACCGCGACGGCGGTGTCGTAGCCGTGCTCGGACATGTGGTTGAGCAGCCGGCACACGTACTCGCAGGTGAGGTCAGCCTTGAGCGTCCAGGAGGCGTTGGTGTAGCCAACCACGAGCGCGGCGTTGGGGGTGTCATCGAGCATCAGACCCTTGTAGGTGACCCGGTGGGGAAGATCGAGCTCGCGACCGTCGACGGTGAGCTCGGCGCCCCCCAAGGCGACGAGGTTGAGGCCGGTGGCGGTGACGACGATGTCGGCCTCGAGCTCCTGACCGCTGCGCAGGCGGATGCCCGTCTCGGTGAAGGTCTCGACTTGATCGGTGACGATCGTGGCCTGGCCGTGGCGCAGGGCGCTGAAGAAGTCACCGTCGGGGCAGACACACATGCGCTGGTCCCACGGGTTGTAGCGGGGCTTGAAGTGGGTGTCGATGTCCAGATCGGTGGGCACCTGCCTCGCGACGCCCTTGCGCAGGACCTGCTTGGCGAACTGCGGGTAGCGGCGGCACAGCCGGTAGCTGAGCGTCATCAGGGCGACGTTCTTCCAGCGCACGGCCTGATAGGCGGCCATTGATGGGAGCAGCCGCCGCAGCCGTGAGGCGATCGGGTCCTCGCCCGGCAGCGAGACGAGATAGCTGGGCGAGCGTTGGAGCATGGTCACGTGGGCGGCCTGCTCGGCCAGCGCGGGAACAAGGGTGATCGCGGTCGCGCCGCTGCCGATCACCACCACCCGCTTGCCCGCGTAGTCGAGATCCTCGGGCCAGTGCTGGGGATGCACGATCGGGCCGGGGAAGCGCTCGCGGCCCGCGAACCCGGGGTCAAAACCCTGGTCGTAGCGGTAATACCCGGTGCAGAAGAGCACGAACGAGGCGGTGAGCGTGGCCGGGCCATCGCCGTCGCGCTCGGCGGTCACCGTCCAACGGGCGTCCTCGCTGGACCAGGCGGCGTCGACCACGCGATGACCGAAGCGGATCTGTGCGCTGACGCCGTACTCCTCGGCGGTGGCGTGGATGTAGCGCAGGATCGAGGAACCGTCGGCGATCGTCCGGTCGTCGGTCCAGGGGGCAAAGGAATAACCCAGCGTGTGCATGTCTGAGTCTGAACGCACCCCCGGGTAGCGGAACAGGTCCCAGGTTCCGCCGATCGACTCCCGCCCCTCGAGGATCGCGTAGGTCCGCCCCGGGCAGCGTCGCTCGAGGTGGCAGGCCGCCCCGATGCCGGACAGACCAGCCCCGATGATGATGACGTCGACGTGTTCCGAAGCGCTGGTACGCATGCGTATCACTGGGCAGCATAACTGGCCGGGGGCGTCGCTACGATCGACCGCCCGTGCGGTATCCGATCGAGAGCTTCACCGACGCCGAGCGCAGCCTGCTGAGCGGGCATTGCACCAACCTCGACCGACCGGTGTTTGCTCTCACCAACCTGCCTGAGACGTTGAAGGGGGCGCTGTTCGCGCGCTACTCGCGCTATCCCGGCACGCTCCGGCGCCTGTTGCTGGATGAGTTCGCCGACGATCTCGCCGGCGCCCCCGGGGGGTCCGCTCAGCCGCCCGAGGGCGAGCGCGCGGCCGCGCTCTACGAGCGCATCTTCCTCGGCTATGGCGATGACTCGGTCGCCCAGCTGGGTGGCGCCCACGTCGCCTGTGAGTGGGCCTCCAATGTCCTCACCAAAGTCCTGCAGCGGCCCCGGTTGGCCGCCTACCTCGAGCAGTCCACCCGCTACCTCGCCTACGACGCCCCGGTGCCGGGAAGCGAGCCCGACCGCCCGCGCTTTCGCTATTACCGCGACGCGACCCTGGGCCCCGACTATGAGCGCGCGATGGACGAGCTCTTTGGCACCTATGCGGCCGCGCTGCCGCGCGTGGTCGCCTGGGCCCAGGACCGGTACCCCCGCGCTACCGACGAGCCCGAGGCCGCGCACACCCGTGCGCTCAAGGCCAAGGCGCTCGACCTGCTGCGCGGCCTGCTGCCGGCCAGCTCGCTCTCCCACATGGGCATCTACGCCAGCGGGCAGAGCTACGAGCAGCTGATCCTTCACCTCCTCGCCCATCCGCTGCCCGAGGCGCGCAGCTACGGGACAATGATCCTGGAGGAGCTCCAGGCGGTGATGCCGAGCTTCCTGACTCGCGTGCAGCGCCCCGACCGGGGGGGCGCCTGGGTCTCCTACCTCGAGTCGCGCGCGCAGGCGGGCGAGCAGTGGGCGCGCCGGCTGGGGCTGCGGGGCGCAGAGGATGCCGATGGACCCGCCGGGCCGTCCGTGCGGCTGACGACCGTCCAGGGCGATGAGGACGACCTGCTGACCGCGTTGCTGTTCGAAGCCACGACCAGCTCAGAACCGACCACGCGGCACGCCGTCGAGCAGCTGTCCGAGCCCGAGCGGGCGGCGCTCCTCGCCGATCTCGTCGGCGCGCGCGAGAATCGCCGCCATCGGCCGGGGCGAGGCTTTGAGGCCGTTCGCTACCGGTTTGAGATCGTCTCCGACTACGGCGCCTTCCGGGATCTGCAGCGTCACCGGATGCTGACCGTCCAGTGGCAGGCGCTGACCCCCGACCTGGGCGCCGGCGTGCCCGAGCAGGTCGACGAGGCCGGGGTGGGCGACGACTATCGGCGCGCGCTCGAGATCTCGCGCCGTGAGTACGCGCGCCTGGCCGACGCCGGCCTGGTGCAGGCGGCGCCGTACGCGCTCTGCCTCGGCTTCCGGATCCGCTTCGTGCTTGACCTCAACGCCCGCGAGGCGATGCAGCTGATCGAGCTGCGCTCGGGTCGCGAGGGCCACCCGAGCTACCGAGCGGTCGCCCACGAGATGCATGCCCAGATCGCCGCGGTACACCCGGCGGTGGCCGGCGCCATGACCCACGTCGATGTCGAGAACGAGCCCCGGCTCGAGCGCATCCTGTCTGAGATGCGCTCGCAGGCCAAGGCCGCCGCCGGCTCCTAAGACGTTTTCTCGCGCCCCTGTTGACGGAGCTCGATCCGCCTGATCTTGCCGGTCAGCGTCTTGGGCAGATCGGTCACGAACTCGATCTGACGGGGATAGGCGTAGGCCGACAGATGGTCACGCACGAAGGCCTTGATCTCGTCCGCGAGCGCGTCACTGGGGTCATGACCAGCGGACAGGATCACGAATGCCTTGACGACGTTGCCGCGCCGCTCGTCGGGTACGGCGATCGCCGCCGCCTCGGCCACCGCCGGATGCTCGAGGCAGGCGGACTCGACCTCGAACGGGCCGATCCGGTACCCGGCCGAGATGATCACGTCGTCGGCCCGGCCCTCGTACCAGTAATACCCGTCCTCGTCGGTGGAGGCGGCATCCTTGGTGTGAAACCAATCACCGCCGAAGACCTCGGCTGAGTCCTCCTCGGGCCGGTTCCAGTAGCCGAGCGGGTAATGGGGGTTGGAGCGGGCGCGCAGGCAGATCTCGCCCCGCTCGCCCTGGGCGACCGGGCGCTCGTCCTCGTCCAGGATCGCCACCTCCCATCCCGGCATCGGCTTGCCCATCGAGCCCTCGCGCACCTCCATGAAGGGATAGTTGGCGCACAGCGGATAGGACTCGGTGAGGCCATAGAAGTCGAGTACGGTCACGCCGTACTGGTCACGGACCCAGCGGATCGCCTCCGGGTTGAGCGGCTCGCCGGCCGAGCAGACGATCCGGAACTTCTGCGGGTAACGCGTGCCCGCGTCCTTGATCGACATCATCGAGCGGATCGCCGTCGGGGTTCCGAACACGTTGGTCACGCGGTGGCGGGAGAGGAAGTCCAGCTGTTTGTGGGGGTCAAAGCCGCCCTCGCGCTGGTAGACCACCTGGACCGCGCCGTAGCGCCAAGGTCCGAGCAGCGGGGCGATCCCGGCCGCCCACGCCCACTCGCCCATCCCGTGGAAGAGCTCACCGTCCTGGACGTCGTGGCAGTAGACGAACTCCTCGTGGCCGAGGAGGTAGCGGTGGGCGTGGAGGATGCCCTTGGCCAGCCCGGTGGTACCGGACGAGTAGTAGAGCTGGGCCGGGTCGTCGGCCGCCGTGTCGACGGGATCGAAGTCGGTCGAGCCCCCGCTGAGCAGTTCGTCGTCGAGGACGAGGACGTGCTCGACCAGCGAGCGCTCCATCCGGTCGGCGTTGGCCTGATTGGTGACCAGCACCTTGGCCTGGGAATCGGTGAGCCGGTGGCGGATCCCGTCGTCGCCGTAGAGGACCGACATCGAGAGCAGGATGGCGCCGGTCTTCCAGGTGCCGAAAAAGGCGGCCGCCGTCTCGGGGGTGGGTGGGAGCAGCATCGCCACCCGGTCGCCGCGATCCACGCCGAGGCGGGTGAGGACGTTGGCAAATCGGTTGGAGGTGTCCTGCAGCTCACCCCAGGTGAGCTCCCGGACGTTGCCCGCGAAGTCCTCGTGGATCATCGCGAGCTTCTCGCGCGGGTGGCGGTCACAGACGTCGGCGGCGATGTTGTAGCGCTCGGGCACGTCCCACGTGTGCTCGGCGCAGGCCTGTTCGTAAGAGGTGATCGAGCTCATTGACCAATGATGACCGAAACACCAAGTCCCGGGGGGAGCACCAGGTAGGCTTCCCCTTGCGTTATGAACGTTGTCCTCGGCTTACTGGTCGGGATCGGGACAATGGCCATTCTGGTGGCTGGCGCCTGGTGGCACCGTGTTCGTCGCACGCCGAGCACCCCCGAGGCGCTGGGGATGCAATCCGCGCTGCACGCGGCCACCTCGACCCTGCCGCACCTGCGCCGCGGGCTGCATTCGCGCTCGGCATCGGACGCCGTCCCGCACCTGCGCGCCTTGACCGGGGCGGCGGCGATCGCCCTCGCCGACACGCGAACCGTGCTGGCCATCGACGGCGAAGGGCGCGAGCAGGTCCGCCCCGGCGACCTGCTCTCGCGCCTGTTGGCACGCACCCCCGATGACCGGATGCACGTCGTCCCGCGACTGATCTCCTCGGACCCTAGGTGCCCCCTGCGCTCGGCCGTGCTCGCCCCGCTGACCGTACAGGGCAAGCGGGCCGGGACGCTGATCGCCTTCTACCGAGCCGAGGGCCGTCCCCGGGGCGACGTGCTGCGGGTTGTCGAGGAGGCCGCGAGCCTGGTCTCCGCCCAGGTCGAACTGTCGGTGGTTCGCGAGCAGGAGGAGCGCCTGGCCCAGGCCGAGCTGCGGGCGCTGCGGGCCCAGATTTCCCCGCACTTCATCTACAACGCGCTGGCGGCGGTGGCCGGTGACATCCACACGGCACCTGATGAGGCTCGCGAGCTGCTGATCGATTTCGCCGAGTTCACGCGCTACCTGTTCCGCGACGGCCGCTCGTACGTGACGCTGGACGAGGAGCTCGCCCACGTCGAGCGCTATCTCCGGCTCGAGCAGGCCCGCTTTCGTGACCGCCTGCACATCACGATCGATGTCCCGGAATCGACGCGTCCGGCGATCGTCCCCTCGCTCTCGGTGCAGCCGCTGGTCGAGAACGCGATCCGCCACGGGGTGGAGCGACGGGCCGGTAGCGGCCGGGTCTCGATTTCGGCGCGGGTGGCGCGCGGAGACGTCGAGCTGCGGGTGGCTGACGACGGCAGCGGGATCGATCCCGCGTTGGTGCCCGGCGTACTGGCCGGCGCCGGGGGCGGAATCGGGCTGTCCAACGTCGATGCGCGGCTGCGGGCGACCTTCGGGGAGCGCTACGCGCTGGTCATCGAGTCGGAACCGGGACGGGGCACGACGGTCGTGATGACGGTCCCCAACCTGGCCGGGATAGACGCACCGGCGCTGGCGACCGCCGGGGCCGGACGATGAGCACCGGCCGGCTGACGCTGCTCGCCGTCGACGACGAGCGCTCGCAGCTGGCCGACCTGGCCCGGCTGCTGCGCAGCTCTCCCGACGTGCGCGAGGTCGAGTGCGCGTCAGACGGCCGCGAGGCGCTGGCCAAGGTCTCCAGCCAGCCCTTCGATGCGATCTTTCTCGACGTGCGGATGCCCGACCTCGACGGCCTCGAGCTCGCCCGGGTCCTGCGCCAGTTCGCCACGCCACCTCAGCTGGTCTTCGTCTCGGCCCACGACGGCGCGGCGGTCGAGGCGTTCGAGCTCCGGGCGCTGGACTACCTGCGCAAGCCGGTCGCGCGCCGCCGAGTCGAGGAGGCGATCAAGCGCGTGGCGGTGGCAGTGGATAGCAGGCCGCCGGCCGCCGAGCGGGGGGCGGCTCGACCCCCTGCGCTCGACGACGAGATGATCGCCGTGGCCAACGCGGCCGGCGGCTCGACGCGCCTGCTGGCCCGCGGTGCGATCGAGTTCGTACAGTCCTACGGCGACTTCGTGCGAATCGTGACCTCGGACGGACGCTACCTGCTGCGCGGCACCCTGGCCGAGATCGAGCGGCGCTGGGAACCGGCGGGCTTCGTGCGCGTGCACCGCCAGTACGTGGCCAACCTGCACACCGCCACCGAGCTGCGACCGCTGATCGGGGGCACCGCCGAGCTCACGTTCGCCGACGGCAAGACGATCCCCGTCGCTCGGCGCCACGTGGCGGCGCTCGGGCGACGGTTGGGCGTCTGAGGGCGGCTTAGCTCTGGCCTAGCTCTCGGCCGCCTGCTCTTCCTTGATCTTGTCCTCGAGCTGAGCCATCACATCGGGATCGCGCAACGTCGTCACGTCACCGAGCGCCCGGCCCTCGGCGATGTCACGCAACAGGCGCCGCATGATCTTGCCCGAGCGGGTCTTGGGCAGATCGTCGGCCCAGATGATCCGGCGCGGGCGCGCGAACTTCCCGATCCGATCCGCAACCTTGGCGCGGATTTCCTCGACCAGCTCATCGGAGCCGGCCAGATCACCCTCCAGGGTCACGAACGCGCAGATCGCCTGGCCGGTGTCCTCGTCAGCCTGACCGATGACCGCCGACTCGGCGACCTTGCCGTGCGAGACGATCGCGGATTCGACCTCCGCGGTCGAAAGCCGGTGACCGGACACGTTGACCACGTCATCGATGCGGCCGATGATCCAGAAGTAGCCGTCCTTGTCCTTGCGAGCGGCGTCGCCGACCAGATAGGTCTCCTTGCCGAACTTCGAGAAGTAGGTCTCGACGAAGCGGTCGTCCTCCTTGTAGAGGGTGCGGAGCATCGACGGCCACGGCCGCTTGAGGACCAGCAAGCCCTGACCGGAGTCGATCGGCTCGCCGTCGCGCTCGTCCACGACCTCGGCCGCGATGCCCGGGAACGGTCTCGTCGCCGAGCCCGGCTTGGTGGACACGATGCCCGGCAGGGGCGTGATCATGATCGCCCCGGTCTCGGTCTGCCACCAGGTGTCGACGATCGGGCAGTGGTCGCCGCCGACCACCCGGTGATACCAGAGCCAAGCCTTGGGGTTGATCGGCTCCCCGACCGTGCCCAGGAGACGCAGCTTCTCGAGGTTGAACTTCTCGACGTGCTCGACGCCCCACTTCATACAGGCGCGGATCGCCGTCGGCGCCGTGTAGAACAGTGTCACCTTGTACTTTTCGCACAGCTCCCACCAGATCCCCCGGTGAGGGTAGTCCGGGGCGCCCTCGTACATGACGCTGGTGGCGCCGTTGGCGAGCGGCCCGTAGACGATGTAGGAGTGCCCAGTGACCCAGCCGACGTCGGCTGAGCACCAGTAGACGTCCTCCTCGGGCTTGAGGTCGAACACATACCGGTGCGTCGCGCTGACGCCGGTCAGATAGCCGCCGGTGGTGTGCACCACCCCCTTGGGCTTGGCGGTCGAGCCGCTGGTGTAGAGCACGTAGAGAGGGTGCTCGGCGTCGAGCTGCTCGGCGGGACACTCGGCGTCTGCCGCCTCGCAGATCTCGTGGTACCAGACGTCGCGCCCGTCCTCCATCTCGCACTCGGTATCGGTGTGCTTGACGACGATGATGTGTTCGAGCGTCTTTACATCGCCCATCACCTTGTCGACCTGCTGCTTGATCGGAGCGGTCTTCCCCTTGCGCCGGGCGCCATCTACGGTGATCAGCGCCTTGGCCTCAGAGAACTCCATGCGCTCCTTGACCGAGTCCGGCGAGAAGCCGCCGAAGACGACGTTGTGCGGCGCGCCGATGCGCGCGCAGGCCAGCATCGCGACCGCGACCTCGGGGATCATCGGCAGGTAGATGCCGACGATGTCGCCCTTGCCCACGCCGAGGTCCTTGAGGGCATTGGCGAAGCGCTGGACATCACGGTGCAGGTCGGCGTAGGTGACCTCGCGGGTCTCGCCCTCCTCGCTGTGCCAGTAGAAGGCGACCCGATCGCCATTGCCGGCCTCGACGTGACGATCGACGCAGTTGTAGGAGGCGTTGATCTTGCCGTCCGAGAACCACTTGTAAAACGGAGGGTTGGAGTCGTCGAGATCCTGGGTCGGCTCCGTGAACCAGTGCAGGGCCTTGGCCTGCTTGACCCACCAGCCCTTCCAGTCGGCCTCGGCCTCGTCATAGACCGACGGATCGCTCAGCAGCGCGTGCTCACGAAAGCCTTCGGGGGGATCGAAGGTCTCGATGTCGAGCATCGTCTCGAGCTGCTGCTCGAGGGTTCCCTTCGAGGTCGATGCAGTGTCTGCCATGTGAAGTCTCTCCTTCTCTGGCTCTCGCCTCCCGCTGGCGTCAGACTCGTGGCGCCGGCGCAACCGTGCGCCGGCGCCCGAGCTGGCCGCCAATCGCGGCTCGTGATCTAGTTGTACCCCAGTCCGGCGGGGGACAGCGAACTTCTCATCGACGGCTGAGCGGGAAAACCGGTGCCACCACCCGACCGAAGGTCGAGTTGATGACCGCCGCAAACGACGCGTACCAGGCCACAATCGCGGTCGCGATCCCGAGGTAGCCACCGAGCTTGACCGTGCCGTTGGTCGCCGCGGTGCCGCCGGCCAGGGCCGAATTCCCGATTCCGAGGACGATGAACGTGATCGCCAGCAGCAGGAAGACGAGCGCGACGGCGCCGGTGGTCCGCAGCGAAGCGATGAACATGTAGGTGGTGAAGATCCCCCACGCCCACAGGTAGAGCCCGAGCGCGCTGAACACCTCGGTCTTGGGGACTCCCGGCAGCCCGACGTTGACCAGGAAGTAGAACGAGATCCAGAACGCCCCGAAGGAGCAGAACGCGACCGCCCCGAAGGTGTTTCCGGTCCGGAACTCCCAGATGCCCGCGACCAGCTGAGCGATGCCTCCGTAGGCGAGCGCCAGGGCGGCCACCATCGGCAGCGCGCCGGCGCTGACGAGATTCGCGTTGATCATGCTGAGCGCGAACGTGGTGGTGGCGAATGCGGCGAGGCCAAGCGGCCCGGGGTCTGCCGGTGTCCAACCGGCAAGCCTGCCACCGGTGGGGTCGGGGGCGGGAGCGACGTCCGCTTCTCGCGGGGGTAGACGACTGGCTTCCATCTGTGGCTCCTCCTACTCGTGGATGAACGAGACTGATCCACACGCTCCCGGGTGGGTGACCGCCCCGCAAGACCAGATCGCTCAGCGGTCGCTGAGCGGCGGCGGACGGTCGATCCGAGACGACGAACGGCGCCCGCTCGGCTCGCCGTCGGTAAGCCGCCCGGCTTAGGAGCGCCGCTTGCGCTTGCGCTTGGGGGTGCCGGCCCGAGTCCGACCCGGCACCGCGACACCAGCGGCGGCCGGCTGGGGCTCGGGCTTGGGGGCCGGCGCACCCCGGCCCGCGCCGCCCAGCTTGCGGGCGCGGAGCTCAGCCGAGGGCGGCCACGGCTCAGCGCGGCCCGTGCTCCACGCCGGCGGTACCCCGGTTGGCCAGCGACCGGAGATGAGGTAACCAACCGCGGCCAGCCAGTAGCCCTGAACGATCGGGATCTGGGTGATCTGGAAGAGCACGAGAACGCCGGCGAAGATCCCCAAATAGCCCATGAACCGGCTGAGCAGGCCCTGGCGCATGGCGTTGAGCGCCACCAGCACCACGCCGACGGCGAGTAGCAGCGCCGCCGCCTGCCCGACGAGCTGGAGGATGAGCAGCCCCGAGGAGCCGGTCAGGTGGTTGGCCTCTTCGTAGGTCTGGGCCCCGGTGGTCACGAACTGGTGGACCTTGACGGCCACGATGCTCGCGTAGATGACGCCGGTGATCGCGGCCAGGGCACCGCCGACCACGGCGATGATCCGGATGTACGGCTTGACGTCGGGGCTGCGGGCGGCCGAGCAGCGGTACAGGTAGCTCAGCGTCCAGGCCACCAGTAGTGACCCCAGGCCGTTGAGTACCGAGGCGATCAGATCGAGCGGGAAGCGCTTGTTGGCGACGATCAGATCGACGGTCAGCTCGTCGACCTTGGTGTGAGGGCCACCGAGCTGCACGGCCGAGGCGGCGACGAGCAGAATCCCGGCCAGAACGGCCACGACGGCCTGACGATTGCGGACCCGCGCCTCGTAGGCAAGCTGCGTTTCGGCGTTCATGAGGCGCCGTATCCTAGACGGAGTGCAGCGGCGTCACCTTGACCCTGCGGCCTGCCCGGGGTGCGCAGGGCCGCTTCGCCGTTGGCACTCGGTGCCGGCCTCCGAGCCCGACCTCGCGAGCCGGCGCTACGAGCTGTGGCGCTGCCCAGGCTGCGGATGCGCGGTCACGGGCGGCGAGCCGGCTCCCGAGCTGCACGAACAGGGCGCCTTCCGGCCGGCGCGCCCCCGTCTGCATCGGGTCGCGGGCCCAGCTCTGCGCGCTTTTGACCACCAGCGGCTGACGCTACTGGGCCAGGTGGCGCTGCCGGGAGCCCGGATTCTGGACGCGGGGGCCGGCCGGGGCCGCTTTGTTCTCCGGGCCAGGGCCGCCGGCTACGACGCCATGGGAATCGATCCCTACCGGGGGTTGGCTGAGCGCGGGGACGCGCCAGGGTGCGGGTGCGGGGGCGGGGAGGCCACAGTCCTGGCGGCCAGCATCGAGGAGGCGTCGATCCCTGCTCGGTCGCTGGGCGCGGTGACCCTCTGGCACGTGCTCGAGCACCTGGAGAACCCCCGGGCCGCGCTGGAACGGATCGCCGGCTGGCTGGTGCCGGGCGGCGGCCTGGTCGTCGGGGTCCCCAATCTCGCCAGCCTCCAGGCCCGGATCGGGGGCGAGCGCTGGTACCACCTCGATGTGCCCCGGCATCGCTCGCACTTCACCCCCGCGGGACTGAGCCAACTGCTCAACGACACTGGCTTTCAAGTGGCGGCGATCGAGCATCGTTTGCTCGAGCACAACCCGTTCGGCATGTGGCAGACCGTGCTCAACCGCGTCAGCTCCGAGCCGTCCTGGCTCTACAACGTGCTCAAGCGCAATGCCCGGCTCAGCGCGCGCGAACTGGCCCTGACCGCCCTCGCCATTCCCCTGATGCCGCTGGCCGCGGCGGTCGAGCTGGCCGCCGGACAAGCGCACCGCGGGGGCACCATCGCGGTGCTGGCGCGACGGCGCGGGGCGGGCGAGCAAGCCGGTTAGACGAGCGAGCTACCATTGAGCACATGGAAGGCAGCGGCTTCGGAGGCCTATTCGGAGATCCCGACGATCTGCAGCGCAAGCTGGGTGAGTTTGCCGAGCAGATGCAGGGCGCTCAGCGACTGGCGTGGGCTGACAACGCCATCAAGCTCGCGGTCGATCTGACCGTGGCGGCGATGAACCGGGCCAACATCCAGGGCACGACCGAGCAGCAGGCCGAGCAGCTTCGTTCGGTGATGGCGGTCATCTTTCCCGAGGCCGTCACGCTCGTGCGCGAGGCGCGCGAGGGGCTTCAGTAGCCCGCGCGGTTACGCCGTCGCGCCGAGCCCCTCGAGGATCTTGAGCACCTCGGCGTCGTGGGTCTTGGGGCTGGCCTTGGGGATCACGTGGGCGACCTTGCCCTCGGCGTCAATAATGAAGGTCGAGCGCTGGACGCCCATGTACTTGCGCCCGTACATCGACTTCTGCACCCAGGTGCCGTACTGCTCTGATATGGCGTGGTCACCGTCAGAGAGCAGCGGGAAGCCGAGGTGGTACTTCTCGTCGAACTTGCTGACCGCCTTGACCGGATCGGCTGAGACGCCCAGCACGACGGTGCCCGCGCGCTCGTAATCGTTGCGGTGGTCGCGGATTCCGCACGCCTGGGTGGTGCAGCCAGGGGTATCGGCCTTGGGGTAGAAGTACAGCACGACGTTGCGCCCCCGCAGTCCCGCGAGCGAAACGGGATTACCGGCCTGATCGGGGAGCGTGAAGTCAGGGGCGATGTCTCCAGCCTGGGGCGCCATGGTGCTCAGCGAACCCTACTTCAACAGCCGCGAGAGCCGGCGATCCTTGAGCAGCTTGCCGTCGGTCTGGCAGGTCGGGCAATAACACATCACGTAGTCCTCGTAGAACACCGCCTCGAGCGTATCTCCGCAGCGCGGACACGGCTCCCCGTTGCGGCGGTGGACCCGCAGCGGCATCGGCAGCTTGTCGGGGATCGGCAGCGAGATCGCCTCCTCGTAGTGAGCGATGGCGGCGCCGAGCCGATCAATCATCGCGGCACGGAGCCGGTCGACCTCGTCGTCGGACAGCTCGGAGCCCCGCTTGAACGGCGAGAGCTTGGCGGCGTGCAGGATCTCGTCCACCCACGAGCGCCCGATCCCGGCCAGCACGCGCTGATCGCGAAGCATTCCGTGCAGGGGCCGAGCCGCGGCGAGCAACGGCCCCAGCGCCGGCGGATCGGGGAACGCCTCGGGTCCCAGCTTGGTCAGCGTCTCCTCCTCGGCCAGTCCGTCGGGTCTGAGCAGCTTGACCCAGGCGGCCTGCTTGGTCCCAAATTCTCTCAAGCGCAGCTCACGGCCATCCGCGAGCCGGACGAGCAGGCGAGAGCTGCGGTCCCGCAGCGAAGCGCGGGTGTCGAACAGCTGGAGGCGACCCGCCGACATGAGATGGATGAGCATCGTCAGATCCTCACCCACCTCGACGGCGAACAGCTTGCCCCGACGGGTCACCCCAGCTATCTCGTGCCCCGCGATCGCCGAGAGCGGCGGGTCGTAGGTGCGCAGCGCGTTCACGCCGGGGCTGAGCGCCGACTCCACCCGGGCTCCGGCCAGCGCCGAGCCGAGCAGACGGGCCGTGATCTCAACCTCGGGTAGCTCTGGCATAGCTACTGAAGAAGGCTACTTACGCTGTGATCACGAACTTAATCGCCGGCGTTCAGGCTCGCTTTACGCTCGCGACCGAGACTCCCGCTCATGAGCGATCTACTAGCAATCCTCACCAGCGCCGACGATGACGCCGACGTCCTGAACCGGATCGCCGCCTACCGGCCCGACCGGGTCACGGTGCTCCTGAGCGACGAGGGCAGCGAGCTGATGGCCGACGATTCCCACGAGGCCGACGCGCTTCGCGACCGGATGGCCACCCTGCTGCACGCGATCGAACGTGAGACCGGCGCGACCGTCGTCGGCCTGACCGGGGACCGTGCGCAGCTGGACGGCTGGCGCTTTGACCGCGAACTCGCCTCGCGGGTGCCCGTCGCCGTCTGAAGCGCGACTGCCCCCAGCCGCCACGGGGACGAGGCTCGCCCGTCCCGAGGGGTCTTGCGAGATCCTTGGCGTATTACACACGGGATCGAGCAAAACTCCGCCCCGACACGACTGGGGCCGTCGCGAACGTGTCCAACTGGACGGATCCCTGCCGGACGGATCCCCGCCGGACGGCTGTGCCGCCGCGGGGAGAGCGCCTCCTGAGGCCCCTCGCTAGGCTGCCGGACGACGTGCCCAGTTCCGTTGCCCCTGACGACATCGTCGAGACCCACGACGAGGGTGCCGCCAATGATCGCGAGCCCCTGCTCGTGCTTGGGCCGCTGCGCGAGTTCCTCGCCGCCCATGGCCTCCAGGCGCCCGCCGGCCTGACCGCGACGCCGTTCACCGAGGGTCATTCCAATGTGACCTTCGGCCTTTCCACCGGTGTGGTGCTGCGCCGTCCCCCCCGCGGTCCGCTGCCGCCCAGCGCCCACGATGTCCTGCGCGAGGCCCGGCTCCTCCAGGCGCTCGAGCCGACCGAGGTTCGGACTCCGCGGGTGCTCGCCGTCGGCAGCGACGAGGCCGTGATCGGAGCTCCCTTCTACGTCATGGAGCAGATCTACGGCCACGTGATCACCGAGGTGATCCCCGACGACCTCGACAATCCCGAGCAGCGAGGACTGATCGCCGACGAGCTGGTCGATGCCCTCGTCGAGCTGCACGCGGTCGACTGGACGAAGCTGGGCCTCGACGGATTTGGCAAGCCGACCGGATATCTCGAGCGCCAGCTGCGACGCTTCAACGGCCTCTGGGAGCACAACCGCACCCGGGAGATCCCCGAGTTTGAGCAGGTCGGCGACTGGCTGGCGGCCAACCTCCCGCAATCGCCGCCCGCCACCATCGTTCACGGGGACTACCGGCTGGGCAACACGATGATGGCTGCGGGCGCCCCGGCCCGCCTGGTCGCGATCTTTGACTGGGAGATGGCGACCATCGGGGACCCGCTGGCCGACATCGGCTACATGATGTTGCATTGGCGCCAGGCCGACGATGCCGACGACAGCAAGTTCAACCTCCAGCGCGTGACCGCCCAGCCCGGCTTCCCCACCCGCCAGGAGCTGGTGGCTCGCTACGAGGAGCGGTCGGGGCGCTCGATGCAGGCGCTGGACTGGTATGTGACCCTCGCCCTGTGGAAGGCGGTCGCGTTCATGGAGGGCAACTACAAACGGGCGATCTCCGGATCGACCGACGATCCCTACCTGAAGACGTTCGGGGACGGGGTCCTCGAGCTCGCCCAGCGGGCGCTGAACGTCACCCGCAACGGTTTCTAGATGGCCGCCGGGATCGGGTCAGAGACACCGAGCCCAGCTCGCCGCGGCCTGCTCGTGGACTGGGGTGGCGTGATGACGACGAGCGTGTTCGAGACCTTCCGCGGCTTCTGCGAGGCGGAGGGACTTTCGACCGACAGCATCGCGGAGCGGTTCCGCCACGATCCCGAGAGCCGCGAGCTGCTGATCGGGCTGGAGACCGGCACCCTGCCCGAGGAGGAGTTCGAGCCGGCGTTCGCCGGGCTGCTCGGCGTGCCGGCCCCCGGGCTGATCGACCGGCTGTTCTCGCGCGGCCAGCTCGAGCCGGCGATGCTGGCAACGGTGCGCCGCGTCCGCGCGCAGGGCATCCGGACCGGCCTGATCTCCAACTCGTGGGGGACGCGGCGCTATGACCGCGAGCTGCTGGCCGAGCTGTTTGACGGGGTCGTCATCTCGGGCGAGGTGGGCATCCGCAAGCCGACGCCCTAAATTTACGAGCTGGGTGCGAAGGAGATCGCGCTGGCACCGAGCGCGTGCGTGTTCGTGGACGATCTGCCCTTCAATCTCAAGCCCGCCGCGGCGCTGGGCATGGCCACCGTCTACCACCGCGCTGTCGCCCAGACGATCGCCGAGCTCGAGACCCTGCTGGCCGTAGACCTGAGATGAGGCGATGGGCCGGCGGCCTGCTCGCCGCGCTCGCGCTGGCTTCGTGCGGCTCGAGCGGACTGTCTGCGAGTCAGCTGCGGACCAGCGCCACCCGTCTGTGCGGCGCTGCCGCTGCGCGGGAGGCGAGTATCGCGTTCCCGGAGCGGCCGAGCGCCGGACAGCGCTTCCTCAGCCGCGGCATTGCCGCCCTCGAGCCCGAGGTGACCGAGCTGCGCGAGCTCGGAGCCGGCGGCACCTTCCGCAGCGCGGTCACCGCCACGTCCGCCGAGCTGGCCGCACTGCGTTTCACCCTCAAGGGTCTGCGGGCCGGAAACGACCCGGTGGTGGCGATCAAGACGCTCCAGCAGCGGCTCCTACCGCTGGAGACCAAAGCCAACCAGGCATGGCAGACATTGGGTATCCCCGCCTGCGTGAGCCGCTAGCGGGGCTGAGCAGCCTTCGGCTTCAGTCGCGGCTGCCGCGTCCGTACAGAAGCTTGAAGAAGCGGCGGAGCAGCATCGTCTGCCGGGCCTTATACGGAAACATGAACGGCTCGCGCTTGAGCGCGCGCTTGGTGACCAGCAGCGACTGGACCTTGGTGTACTTGCGGATCCCAGCCGAGCCGTGGCGGGTGCCGATCCCGGAGGTCTTCCAGCCGCCCATCGGGAGGTTGAGGGCGGTGTAGTTGACCTGGGCGTCGTTCACGCACACCACGCCGGCTTCGACCCGTCGGGCCAGCTTTTCGCCGCGATCGGTGTCACTGGTCCAGACGCTGGCCTGGAGGCCGTACTCCGAATCGTTGGCGAGGCGGACGCCCTCCTCGGCGTTGGCGATCTTCATGATCGGGAGCGTCGGGCCGAAGGTCTCCTCCTGCATGCACTTCATCGAGTGGTCGACGTCCACCAGCACGGTGGGCTCATAGAAGCGGCCCGAACCCGCGCGGGGGTGACCGCCGGTGAGGACCTTGGCCCCCTTGGCGACGGCGTCGCGCACGTGCTCATCGACGATGTCGAGCTGGGGTGGGAAGATCACGGCTCCCACGTCGACCGTGCCGACACCGGTCGGCACGCCTTGGCGCAGCCCGCGGACGTTCTCGGTCACCTTGGCCACGAACTCGTCGTAGATGGACGCGTCGACGTAGCAGCGCTCGACCGAGATACAGACCTGGCCGGCGTTGTTCATCGACCAATACGTGGCGGCGTTGGCCGCCCGCTCGACGTTGGCGTCGTCGCAGACGATCATCGGGTCATTGCCACCGAGCTCGAGATAACAGGGCGCGAGCGAATCAGCAGCCGCCTTCATGACCGCCTTACCGGTCCGGCTCGAGCCGGTGAACATCACGCAGTCGACCTCGGCGATCAACGCTGCGCCGGTGCCACCGTCACCGGTGGCGACCTGGAAGACGTGCTCGGGCAACCCGCACTCGCGCATCATCTCGGCCATCACCAGTGAGCTCAGCGGCGTGACCTCACTGGGTTTGAGGATCACGCAGTTGCCGGCCATCATCGCCGGGATGCAGTCTCCGAAGGAATTGGCGATCGGGAAGTTCCAGGGCCCGATCACCCCGACCACGCCCAGCGGGGCGTAACGGATGATCAGCTTCTTGCCCGCCGCCACCGGATTGTTCCAGGACGGGACGCGCTCGTCGGCCAGGTACTTTGGGCCCTCCTTGGCCCAGAAGCCGAGCGCCGAGGCCGTATAGCCGAGGTCAGTGAGCTGGGCATCCTCGTAGGTCTTGCCGGTCTCGGACACGACGGTCTCGAGGACTCGGTCGGCGTTGTCGAGGATCCACTTCTGGGCCCGGCGCATGATGCGCGCGCGACCCTCGTAGCCGATCGCCTCCCACTGCGGCTGAGCCTCACGAGCCCAGCCGGCCATCGCGGCCAGTTCGCCGGCGTCGAGCACCGGGATCGTGCCGACCAGCTCCCCCGTGGCCGGGTTCTCGACCGGGATCGTGTGGGCGGAACCGCCGTTGGTCTCGGCCTGCTCGTGTTGCTCAACGCTCGCCATGAGTCTCCTCCTGCACCTTGAGATCGGGTAGCCGCAAGGCTACTGGGGGTCGAGCTTGATCGACTCGATCGCGGGCGGATCGACCGGACGGTCCTGAGCGCCGGTGGGGAGACCCTCGATCGCGTCCACGGCCTCCATCCCGGCCGTGACCTGGCCGAACACGGTGTGCTTGCCATCGAGCCACGGCGCGCTGTCGATTGTGACGATGAAAAACTGCGAGCCGTTGGTGCTCGGTCCGGCGTTGGCCATGGCCAACGCCCCGCGGACGACCCGGTGCTGGTTGAACTCGTCCTCGAACTGATACCCGGGGCCACCGGTGCCCGTCCCCTCCGGGCAGCCCCCCTGGATCATGAAGTCGGGGATCACCCGGTGGAAGATGATCCCGTCATAGAAGCCGTCGGCGGCGAGCTTGCGGAAATTGGCCACCGTCTTGGGGGCGTCGTCATCGAAGAACTCGACCGCAATCGTGCCGAGCGTGGTGTTCATATTGGCTGTAGACATGGTCCCACCCTACCCATGATCCGACCGGCGTAGGCGCCGGTGGACCATGGGTGGGTGTCCGCGCCTCAGCTGTTGCTGGACGTCTGGAGGCCGTTGATGGCCGACGTGACGCTGACCGTGGCGGGCGTGCTCCCCGCCGAGGTGGCGTGCTGACAGCTGACGACTGCTGAACCGGCCGGGCCGGCCACCATGAGCGGAATCGAGACCTCGCTCGTCGTGCCGTTGGCCGGAGTCGTCACATCCGCGGTGCGCGTCTGGGTGTTTGGTCCCACCGCCAGTGTGCAGGTTACGTCGACGTTCTCGGCTGACGTGCTCTTGACCGTCGCGGTGGGATTCGCGAACGTCATGTACGAGCTGCCGGCCGGGAGGGTGAGGCTGGCCACGGCGGTCGCCGCCGCGGGGACGGTCACCGTGCCGGTGGTCCCGAACTCGGCCGGCCGGGCCGGGTTGCACGTCACCTTGCCGGCCTGATCGACGGCACCGATCGCTTGGCCGGCGGCGCAGGTCCCGCCGACTCGTGCCTGGAGCTGGCCGAGGTTGGCCCGGACGACTCCGACCGAGCCGGGCACGATGTCTCGGTATCTGACCGAGTCCCAGCGGAGCTTTGAGTGGGTGACCGAGCTGTGCTGTAGCTGGGCGGTCCCGACGCTGCTCGCAGGCAGCGAGGAGGCGGCATAACCCACTCCGCCGAGCGAGACGAACAGCGCTGTGGTCGAGACGATCATCGCCGCCGAAGGACGGCGGCTAAAGAGCGAACGGATTCGCAAGGAATTACCTCCCGTTGTCGGGTCGGCCCGCAGACGGGCCTTTCCTGCTCTCCAACACGGCGGCGAGCGGCGAAGTCGCGCCGCCCCGACCTGGGCTTGACGCCGACTTGACAACGAGTGGTCCGTCCGCTGACCGTCTCGACGTCCGACGCGGGCGATCGGGGACTAGGTCCGCGCCAGCTCGATGCGCAGCGCGTGGCCCCGAACTTCGGTCCCGCCGGTCGCCTCGATCACGTGCTCCGCCTGATCCTCGGGCACTTCCACGAAGGCGAAGTGCTCCAGCACGCGAACGTTGCGGACGGCCTCGCCATCCAACTGGGTGGCGGCGCGAATGGCGGAGATGATGTCCGACGGCTCGAGACCGGCCGTGCGG
>JBOGYN010000625.1:0-3334 GCA_050696855.1 Solirubrobacteraceae bacterium
GGGAGCCCCGAGACCTGACCGAGCGTGACGATCGGGATGGCGATCGCGCCGAACGCCACCGGCGCCGTGTCGGCCACCAAGGCCACTGCCGCCGCCCGCACCGGCGGCAGGCCGAGGCCAACGAGCATCACCCCACAGATCGCCACGGGAGTGCCAAAGCCGGCCAGCGCCTCGAGTAGGGCGCCGAAGCAGAAGGCAATCACCACCACCTGCACGCGGGCGTCGTCGGACACCGCCTCGAAGGCCCGGCGGAGCCTGGCGAAGTGGCCCGTAGCGTCGGTCATGTTGTAGATCCAAAGGGCGTTGATGACGATCCACATGATCGGCCAGAAACCGAACGCCGCCCCTTCCAGGGCCGAGTCCGTGGCCTGCCCGAAGGGCATCCCGTAGACGGCGATGGCGACGATAACCGCCACCAGCAAGGTGATCAGAGACGCCCATTGCGCCTTGAGGCGCAGGACGCCGAGAAGCAAGAACAGCACCAGGAGCGGCAAGATCGCGAAAATCGAAGTCAGACCGAGCGAATGCGACACCGGGTCGAGAACCTGCCTGTACATGGCGAATCTCCCTCGAAGGCGGTTGTTCGAGAAGGCCATACCCACCTCGGGCTCGCTCCAAGCCGTCCAAGTGCGGTTGCTAGGGTAGGCGCCGATGGCCACCGCCCCTTCAGAGCCGCTTCCCCAGCGCCTCGCGGCGATCCGCGAGCAGCTCACCCTGCTCTCGGACTATCTTTGACCCGGCTGCACTGGCCCAGAGCGCCGAGGCGCTGGAAACCGAGATGGGTGCGACCGGGTTCTGGGATGATCAAGAGCGCGCCGCCAAGGTCAGCGCCGAGCACGCCCGCACGACCCGCAAGCTGGCCGTCTTCCGCGCGCTCGAGCGCGACGTCGATGACCTCGAGCCGCTCGCCGAGCTCGCCGAGGAGGACCCGGAGATGGCGGCCGAGCTCGAGGAGCAGGTGGCCACTGTCCAGGATCGGCTCGCGGCCCTCGAGGAGGAGCGCCTGTTCTCGGGCCGGTACGACGCCGGAGACGCGCTGGTGACCGTCAACGCGGGTGCCGGGGGCACCGACGCGCAGGACTGGGCCGAGATGGTGCTGCGGATGGAGATGCGCTGGGCCGAGAAGCGCGGCTTCGGGGTTGAGTTGCTCGAGGTCTCCCCGGGGGAGGAGGCCGGGATCAAGTCGGCCACCTTCCGCGTCAAGGGTGAGAACGCCTACGGCCTCTACGGCAGCGAGAAGGGGGTTCACAGGCTGGTTCGCCTCTCGCCTTTTGACTCTGCCAACCGCCGCCAGACCAGCTTTGCCGGGCTCGAGGTCTCGCCAGTGGTCGAGGAGACCTCGGAGATCGAGATCGACGACGACGATCTCCAGATCGATACCTACCGCGCCAGCGGCGCTGGGGGCCAGCACGTCAACAAGACCGACTCGGCGGTGCGGATCACCCACAAGCCCACCGGGGTCGTCGTTCAGTGCCAGAACGAGCGCTCGCAGTCGTCCAACAAGGCCGAGGCGATGACCATGCTCCGCTCGCGGTTACTCGAGCTCGAGGAGCGCAGGCGCCGCGAAGAGATCGCCCGTGAGCGCGGGGAAGCCCAGGACGTCAACTTCGGTTCCCAGATCCGCTCCTACGTGCTGCACCCGTACACGATGGTCAAAGACCACCGGACCGACTACGAGATGGGCGACGTCAACCGAGTCCTCGATGGTGACCTGGACGCATTCGTTCGCGCCTATCTGCTCAAGGCGGCCCGATGAGTCTCGCCCGTGACGTCAAGCCAACCGCCCCGGCGACCACCCGGGAGCTGCCGACGGCGCCGTACCTGGAAGCGATCGTCTCCTACGGCTTCCGAGGCTCAGTGCGTTTTCATGTCCCCGGCCACAAGGGCGGCCCCGGTGCCGATCCCGGCCTGCGCAGCGCCATGGGGGAGCGCGCGCTAGCCCTCGACATCTGCCAGGACATCGAGGGAATCGACGTCGGCCCGAGCCCGACCCCGTACGAGCGCGCCGAGGAGCTGGCCGCGACCGCGTACGGGGCCGGCCAGACATGGTTTCTGACCAACGGCGCTTCCCAGGGCAACCACGCTCTCTGCCTGGCGCTGGCCAAGCCGGGACGGCACGTGCTGGTGCAGCGCAATTCGCACGCCAGCGTCGTCGACGGACTCGTTCTGAGCGGTGGGCGCGCGAGCTTTGTGACCCCGGAATACGACGAGGAGCTCGGTATGGCCCACGGGGTCACTCCGTCGGCCCTGCAGGCCGCGCTCGAGCGCTCACCCGACGTCAGCGCGGCGTTCATCGTCTCGCCGACCTACTACGGGATGGCGGCCGACGTCCGCGGCTGCGCCGAGGTCGCCCACGCCGCCGGCGTGGCCCTGGTGGTCGACTGCGCCTGGGGCTCGCACTTCGGGTTTCACCCTGCCCTGCCCGAGTCCCCGGTGCGCGCGGGGGCGGACGCCGTGCTGACCTCAACCCACAAGATCGTCGGCAGCCTGACCCAGTCAGCGATGCTGCACGTGGCCGCGGACGGCGCGATTGACGCCGACGAGGTGGCTCGGTGCGTGCGTCTGGTGCGGTCAACGAGCCCAAACTCGCTCCTGCTGGCCTCGCTGGACAGCGCCCGCCGCCAGCTGGCCGCCCACGGTGAAGCGCTCCTGGATCGGACGCTGGCCGCCTCAGCCCGGGCGCGGACGCTGCTGGAGGTGATCCCGGGCTGTTCGGTGGTCGGCGAGGACATGGTCGGCCGGCCCGGGGTGGCGGGCTGGGACCCGCTGCGGATCGTGATCGACGTCCGCGGGACGGGCTGCACGGGCTATGAGCTGGCCGCGGAGCTGCGAGCCAGCTATGACATCTACGTCGAGCTGGCCACGCACGCCACGATCGTCCTCGTTCTGGGGATGGGCCAGCCGCCCGAGCCCCTGGAGCGTTTCACTCACGACTTCGGCGAGACCGTGCGGCGCACTGCGCGCGTCGGCCAGGGCGCGGCACTGGCCCGGTTACCGGCCACCCTCGAGCAGCAGACGGTGGTGCCGATCCGGGACGCGTTTCTGGGCGCGGGGGAAACCGTGGCCGTCGATCAGGCGATCGGGCGAATCTCGTGTGAATCGATCGCCGGCTATCCACCCGGGGTGCCCACGCTGTTGCCCGGCGAGCGGATCACCGCCGAAGTGGTTGCCTATCTGCGGGATCTGACGGTGGTCGGCGCGCGACTGCACGGAGCCGCCGATCCGACCTTCGCGACGATCCGAGTCCTGATCGCCGAACCCTGAGGCTGCGGCTGGACTGGGCCGCTCGCTGGCCAAATGGGTGCCCGGCCGCGTTGCACCGGGCACCCACCGC
>JBOGYN010000626.1:0-12696 GCA_050696855.1 Solirubrobacteraceae bacterium
CCGTTGAAGTAGGTCTCGGTCGTCCAGGCTGTGTTGCGGTTGTTATCGATCGCCAGCCCGACCTTGCCCGGGTGCTGGCTCTTGGGGCCGCTGATTGCGTCGGGGTTGTAATCGTGGGCGCAGGTGCTGCACAGGTTCACCTGACCGTGACTCGCCGCCGGCGCCGGCTGGGGGAGGTTGCCGGTCCCGTGATGAGTACGCCCGACCAGGAAAACCAGCGCAGCGACCCCGCCCAGGACCACCACCATCATCAGGATCAGTACCGAGCTGGGGTGGCGCAGCCGGTAGGGGACCCGGCGTGATGACCGGAGGGGCAGCGTGCGCAGGACGGTGGTCACCTCACCGGTGGCTGAGCCGCTACGCGCGGTTTCGATCGCCAGCGCGTCCTCGAGGTCGGCGATCATCTCCGCGTCATCGGCGTAGCGGTCGTCCTCGTGCTTGGCGGTCGCCGTCTCGACCACGGCGGCCAGCGCCGCCGACACTTCGGGGCGCTTGAACTGAACGTCGGGTAGCTCCTCGCGGACGTGCTTCATCGCCACCGCGACCTGATTCTCGCCCTTGAACGGGACCTCGCCGGTAAGCATCTCGTAGAGCACGACGCCGAGCGAGTAGAGATCGGACTGTCCGCTGACGTGCTGACCCAGGGCCTGCTCGGGGGAGACGTAGTCGGTCGTGCCCAGCACCCGCCCGTCGGCGGTGAGCCCGTCCTCCTCGAGCGTACGGGCGATCCCGAAGTCGGTCACCTTGGCCGAGCCCTCCTCGTCGATGAGGACGTTCTGGGGCTTGACATCCCGGTGGACGATGTGGCGCGAGTGAGCGGCGCCGAGCGCCCGGGCGATCTCGATCGCGTAGGCCACCGCTTCGGCGATCGGCAGCCGGCCCAGCCGCCGGATCCGGTCTTTGAGCGTCTCGCCCTCGACGTACTCGAGCACGATGTAAGGCCGGCCGTCGTCCTCGCCGGCGTCGATCACGCCGACGATGTGGGGGTGCGAGAGCTGGGCCACCGCCCGGGCCTCGCGGCGGAAGCGCTCGAGCTGATCGGAGTCTGAGGCCACTTCGCGGTTCATGAGCTTGACCGCGACGGGCCGCTGCAGAGTCTCGTCAAAGGCCCGGTAGACCGTCGACATCCCGCCCGCGCCCACCCGGGCCTCCAGCCGATAGCGCCCGTTGAGGCTGGTGCCGAGGATGGTGCTCATTTAGGTGCGGGGTCGCGAGCTCACTTCGGAGGCCCTATTTTTGCGTCAAACCGCCCGACCCGCCTTCGATACCGATTCCGGGCACCTCCACGAGCCCGGTACGGTCGGTCACCGTGCCGATCACCGCCGTTCCGGGGTGATGGCCCGCGAGCAGCGCCACCGCCTGCTCGGCCTGGTCGGCGGGCGTGATCACGCAGAAGCCGCAGCCCATGTTGAAGACCTCCCACATCTCGGCCGCGGGCACCTCGCCGCGCTCGGCGATCAGGGCAAAGACGGCGGGAACGGGCAGCGGGGCGGTGACCTCGAAGCCGATTCCGGAGCCCAGGCGCAGCAGGTTGCTGACTCCACCGCCGGTGATATGGGCCAGACCATGGACGGCCAGCTCACTGCGGAGCAGGGCCAGGATCGCACGCACATAAAGGACGGTCGGCTCGAGCAGCACGTCGGCCACGCTGGCTCCGCGCAGCTGCGGTGGCGTCGCATCAAGGCTCAGTCCGCCCTGCTCGAGCAGCGCCCGGCGCGCCAGCGTGAGGCCATTGGAGTGCACGCCCGAGGCGGGGAGCCCGATCAGAGCGTCTCCGGGAGCGCAGGCGCTGCCGTCGATGATCGCGTCGAGCGCCACCGTGCCAAAGGCCGAGCCGACCAGATCAAAGCCGTACGGCGACGGATGGCCGCGGATCACCTCGGGCAGCTGGCAGACCTCGCCGCCCGGGATCTCGACCCCGGCCGCCTCGGCGCCGACCCGCAGGCCGAGGGCGATCTCGCGCAGCAGATCGGGATCGGCGAGCTCGACGGCCAGGTAATCCAGCACGGCCAGCGGCTCGGCACCCACGCAGATCAGGTCGTTGACGTTCATTGCCACGCAGTCGATTCCGATCGTGTTGAAGCGCTGCGCCTGCTCGGCGACGATCACCTTGGAGCCAACGCTGTCGGTGGCCAGCGCGATCCCGAGCCCGGGGGCGATCCGCAGCACGCTGGCGTAGTGCCCGGGCAGCGGCACGACCAGCGATGGCCGCCCCGGCTCGATCGCCCGCAGGACATCGACCAGCGCCGCGACGCCCCGGTCGGCCTCATGGGTGTCGACGCCGGCCGCTGCGTAGGCGTCGGTCATACGCGCATTGTCGTACATCACCCGGACCGCGAGGGCCGCCGGACCAGCCTCGTGATCACCGCCGCGGCCAGGCCGATCCGGTACGCCGCGTAGGGGAGCAGCGAGCGGTCGCGCTCGACCTGTCGGATCAGCCAGGTCGAGCCCAGGGTGGAGGCAAACGAGGCCGCGGCGCCGGCCGCGAACGGGACCGCGGTGCCGGCCGGCAGACCCCGCCGCGTGAGGCGGACGCCCTTGAGCAGGGTCGCGCCCGCGATCACGGGCAGCGCGACGTGGCGCGAGAGCCGGTTGGCGTCCGCCCGGGTGAACCCGCGACGGCGGGCGGCGGCCAGGGTGGCTCCGTTGCGCGACACGCCGGGGATCAGCGCGCATGCTTGCGCGGCCCCGAGCCACAGCGCGTCTTCCCAGCCGGCGTCGGCGGAGCGCCGGGTCTGAGGCGCGCGGTCGGCGCCAACCATGACCAGCGAGCCGCAGATCAGGCCGGCGGCGATCGTCGGTGGGGTCCCCAGGTGCTTCTCGATCGGGCGTTCGAGGCGATACCCGATCAGCGCCGGCGGGATGAACGAGAGCGCGATCAGGGTGACGAGCCGGAAGCTCATGTCGTGCACGGCGTCTGAGACCTCGCCGCGCAGGGTGATCAAGAGAGCGGCGGCGGTGCCGGCGTGCAGGGCGACCTCGAAGGATTTGCGCAGCTCGCTGTCAAGGCGACCGTAGTCCCAGTGCAGCAGCCACGGAATCAGCGCCACGTGGCCCGACGACGAGATTGGCAACAGCTCGGCCGGACCATGCAGCGCTCCGAGCGTCAGCGCCTGAGAGAGCGACAGCCGGTCAGCTGCCGGCATCGACGGCCGCTTCGGGCTCGCCGCCGCCCCGATCGCGCCGCCGACGAACCACGAGGTAGATGATCCCGATCACCCCTGCTGCCACGACCGCGTAGTCGACGTAGCTGAGGCCGTCCTTGACGTTGTGCCAGTTGCTCCTGGTCAAAAACCCGATCCAGCCCAGCAGGAACACCCAGGGGATGCAGCCAACGGTGGTCAGGCCGGAAAACCGCCAGAACGGCATTCGCGCCGCTCCCGCCGGAAGCGAGATGAAGGTTCGGACCAGGGGCAGGACGCGAGCAACCAGGACGGTGATCGCCCCGTACCGCTCAAACCAGCGGTCGGCTCGTCGCAGTTGACTCGGTGAGACGTGCAGGGCGCGTCCGTGGCGCTCGAGCAGCTCAAGGCGCCCGTAGTAGCCGACCGCGTAGGCCAGCCAGGAGCCGATCAGGTTGCCCAGCACCCCGGCCACCGTGATCGCAAACAGGCTGTAGTGATGGTTGGCCACGTTGAAGCCGGCGAACAGCATGGTCGCCTCGGACGGGATCGGGATACACGCGCTCTCGAGCAGCATCAGCAGGAAGATCCCGCCGAGACCGAGCGAGCCGACGACGCTGGTGGCGGTATCGGCGAGCGAGGCGGTGATGGAGGCGACGTGAACGAGCACTCGTGCAAGGCTATCGCCCATGAAGATCTGGATCGATCTCACCAACTCTCCCCACGTCCTCGTCATGCGTCCGGTGATCGCCGATCTGCAGGCGCGTGGTCACGACGTCGAGGTCACCGCGCGCGACTTCGCCCAGACGCTCGAGCTGTGCGCGCGCTTTGGCCTGCCTCATACGGCGATCGGCCGTCACCGCGGTGCCGGGCGGCTCGACAAGGCCCGCGGCCTGGCCGCGCGGTCGCTCGCCCTCGCCCGCTGGGCTCGCCCGCGGGGCTTTGATCTCGCGCTCGGGCCCGGCTCCAACGACGTCACCGTCGCCGCGGCCCTGCTGCGGATTCCCAGCGCCACCACTTTTGACTACGAGTGGGCGCGCGTGCAGCACACGGTCAACTGCCGGCTGGCCGCGGCCGTGGTCGTCCCCGACGTGATCCCGCCGCAGCGCCTGACGCCCTACGGCGCGGGCGGTAAGTTGCGCCCCTACCGCGGCCTCAAGGAGGAGTACTACCTGGCTGACTTCGAGCCCGATCCGGCGGTGCTCGCGACGCTTGGACTGGACGCCGCCGAACCGATCGCGCTGATCCGCACGCCGCCGGCCGTGTCGCTCTATCACCGCTTCGAGAACGACCTCTTCGGGCAGGTCCTCGACCGCCTCCGGGGTGCTCAGGTCGTGGTTCTCCCCCGCACCCCGGAGCAGCGGTCAGAGCTCGTCTCAGGCGGCGACTTCATCGTCCCCGAGCACGCCATCGACGCCCAGTCCCTGATCGCTTACGCCGATCTGGTCGTGTCCGCCGGCGGGACCATGAACCGCGAAGCCGTAGCCCTGGGTACCCCAGTGTTCACGGTCTTCGAGGGCCGGCTGGGAGCCGTCGACGAGCGGCTGATCGCCGAGGGACGCCTGCGCCGCCTGGCTCGCCCCGAGGACGCGAACCTGGTCAAGCGCGCTCAGCGCGACCCGGGCGCCGCCCGGGTCAGACGCGACCCCGCCATCCTCACCGACCTGCTCCTCAGTCCGGTCAGCGGTCCCCGATAACCGCCGCCGGGTTTGTTGACGCCCTGTTAGCGTCGGGCTAGCACTCGGTCGGAGTCGGGCGCGGCGGGACGAATCCCGCCCCGTGAGGCTGGTACTTTCCGTGGCGCCTCGTGTCTGACACCACGCTAGAGACGCCGCAAGTCCCTGCCCGAGGGGACCGGAGATCCGCGCGGCCATCGACTCCCGGGAACCCGCGCTCGTTGCTGCGCCGCTACGCGTGGTGGTTGGTCGCGCTCGGGGTCGTCGCGTTCTCGGGGCTTGTCATTCTGGTCACCGATACCCGCCCCGGCTATGACCCCTACGGCTGGCTGGACTGGGGCTATCAGACCCTGAGGCTGAAGCTCGACCTCGGCGGCGCCCCCTCCTGGAAGCCGTTCACCTATGTCTTCACGCTTCCCTACTCGCTGTTCGGCCACTACGCGCTATGGCTGTGGATGCTGACCGCCGTTTCGATCTCGCTCGCCGGCGCCGTCTTCGGCGGCCGGATCGCCTACCGGGTGACCGTTTCGGAGAGCGACAGCCGCTGGCCCGCGATCGTCGCCGCGATCGTCGGTGGTGCCGCCGTACTCGGGATCCAGGAGTACTTCCACTACCTGCTCTCCGATCAGTCCGATCCGATGCTCGTCACGGTGTGCCTGGCGGCGATCGACTGCTATCTGGGTCGCCACTACCGCTGGGCGTATTGCCTGGGCATCCTCGCTTCGCTGGGCCGACCCGAGGTTTGGCCATTCGTGTTCCTGTTCACGCTCTGGGCCTGGCGCAAGGTCCCGTCCATGCGCTGGATGCTCTACACGGGCCCGTTCATCGTCGCCTTTCTGTGGTTCGGGGTCCCCACGATCACCAACCACCGCCCCAACATCGCCGGTCAGCTCGCTCTGCGCTCGCCCCGGGAGCTGCATCAGAACAAGATCGTCGGCATCTGGGACCGCTTCACGGCGCTCAGCATCCTGCCGGTCGAGATCGCCGCGCTGATCGCCGCCGGCCTGGCTCTGCTGCGCCGCAACTGGACTGTCGTCGCTCTGGCCGGGTGCGTGCTGCTGTGGGTCGTGATCGAGATCGCCTTTGCCCTGCACGGCTTCCCGGGCGTCCCGCGCTACCTGTTTGAGGCTGCCGGGCTGACCGGGGCGCTGGCCGGTGTCGGGGTCGGCTGGCTGTTGCTCAACGCCTCGCGCATCCACCAGGCGCTCCCGCGCTGGATCGGTGCCCCGGTGGCCCTGGTGCTGGTGGCGGCGATGGTCCCGAGCGCAATCTCCCAGGCTCGGCTCGAGCGCAAGGACATCCGTCACGAGCAGGCGCGCACCAAGGAGATCAACCGCCTCTCGGCGTTCATCACCTCGCTCGGCGGGCCCCAGCACGTCGCCACCTGCGGGCGCCCGGTCCTCAACGTCGAGTACGTGAGCATCATGGCCTGGTACACGCATCGCAACACGGGCACGATCGGCTACCGCCCCAAGATCGAACTCCACAACCGCCGCTATCCGATCGTGGTCTTCTCCACCTTCCCCAACGGCTGGTCGGTCAAGCCCTACCGCACTCCGGCGCGACTGAAGAGCTACTGCTCGAACATGACCGCCCTGTACGTGCCCACCGCGCGCCATCCCAACGGCGTGCTGGTCCCCAAGTAAGCCTTTAACGAGGTCTTACCGGTGGCCTGGGTCCGGCCACCACTAGAATCCGCCCCGCATGCGCCGGCGGCTCCGATCCGCGGCCTTCCCCGTCCATCGGCACGCTCTGCCTCAGCTGCTGTTGGACGGCGTGTTGGTCGCGCTCGCATATTTCCTTGCCTTCTGGCTTCGCTTTGAGGGCAGCTTTCGGGGCGCCAACAGCCGCTACGGGCATCTGTTCGACACGACGATCGTCTGGGTCGTCATCGCCACCCTGGTCGCGCTCGCCGCCTTTGGCCAGTACCAGCGGCTGTGGAAGTTCATCGGCCAGCGCGACTACGAGGCGGTGCTCAAGGGCGTCGTCGCGGCCACGGTGGTCGTGGCCGGAGCGATCGCGCTGCTGCACCCGGTCGAGGCACCCACCACCCAGAGCGTTCCCGGCGTCCTTCACGTCCACCCCGGATATTTCGTCCAAGGCCCCGCCACGGCCGTCCCGCTCCCCGCCAGCGTCATCTCGCTCTTCTTCCTACTTTCGCTGGCCCTGCTCGTCGGGGCGCGCTTCGCCGTCCAGCTCATCACCGACGGCCGCGTGCGCAGTTTCCGGGTCGGCAAGGGCTTTCGCGAAGTCCTGATCATCGGCGGTGGCGACGGCGGCCGTCTCGTCGTCCGCGAGCTGATCCGCAACCCGGAGCTGCAACTGCGCCCGATCGGCTTCCTCGACGACGACCCGCGCAAGCTCGGGATCAAGGACGAACACGGCCTCAAGGTCCTCGGTGACACCAGGGGTGATCTGGCCCGGGTGCTCGACGAGGTCGAGCCCGACGAGGTCGTGCTGGCGATCCCGTCCGCTCCGGGGACGCTGCGCGCGCGGGTGGTCGCGGCCTGTCGCGGGCGCGGGATCCCGGTCCGGACGATGCCGACTGTGTTTGAGCTCTTGCGGGACGGCTCGGGGCAGCTGCGGGTAACTCGCCAGCTGCGCGAGGTCCGCGTCGAGGACATGCTCGGCCGCGAGCCGGTCCACGAGGAACTGGCCCGGGTCGGCGCCTACCTCCAGAACGAGGTGGTGCTCGTGACCGGGGCCGGCGGCTCGATCGGCTCCGAGCTGTGCCGTCAGATCGCCCGGGTCGGGCCGCGGCGCCTGATCCTGGTCGACCACGCCGAGGACAACCTGTTCGAGGTCTTCCGCGAGCTCGAGGAGGACCGCCACGTGCGCACCGCGGTCCCGGTGCTGGCTGATTGCAAGGAGGCCGAGCGCATGCGGGAGGTGCTCGTTGAGTACCGCCCCGCGGTCGTCTTCCACGCCGCCGCCTACAAGCATGTGGCGATGATGGAGCAGAACCCGGTCGAGGCGATCCGCAACAACGCGCTGGCCACCCGGCTGATGGCGCGGATCGCCGGCGAGACCGGGGTGGCCAACTTCGTGCTTGTGTCGACCGACAAGGCAGTCATGCCGGCGACCGTGATGGGCGCCTCCAAGGCGCTCGCCGAGTGGGCCGTGGAAGCCGCGGCGGCGCGCCACCCCAACACCCGCTTTGCCACCGTCCGGTTCGGCAATGTGCTCGGCTCGTCGGGCTCGGTGGTGCCGATCTTTCGCCGCCAGATCGCCGCCGGCGGCCCGGTCACGGTCACCGACGCGCGCATGACGCGCTATTTCATGACGATCCCCGAGGCCGTCCAGCTGATCATTCGGGCCGGCTCGTTGGGCGCCTCCAGCGGCGACATCTACGTCCTGGAGATGGGCGAGCCGGTCAAGATCATCGAGTTGGCCGAGACCATGATCCGGCTCTCCGGGCTGGAGCCCGAGCGCGACATCGCGATCGAGATCGTCGGAGCCCGTCCGGGCGAGAAGTTCCACGAGGAGCTCTTTAACCCCACCGAGCATCCCCAGCCCACGCCCGCCGAGCGGATCCTGCGGGCCGGACACGACTGGCTGGATCCCGACTGGGTCGAGCGCTCGTTTACCGACCTCAACCTGCTCGTTCTTGAAGGTGACCCGGCCGCGCTAGCGAAACACGTCTCAGACCTGTCTCAAGCTCGGGTGACGCGGTCCACGAGCGACGGCACCCGAGTCGGTAATTAGACTGCCGCGAAATCGATGACTATCCCCTTCGCCCTCTCGGTCAGCCATTTCATCTCCACGGTGGGAGCAGACGCCGGATTTGCCGCCATCATCGGGTTGGCCATCCTCGTGCTCCTCTACTTCGCCCAGGCGCGCGAGACAGCGACCCTGCGCGAGCAGGCCACCCACGCGGCCGAGCAGGTCCAGCAGCTCGAGTATCGCCTGACCCAGCTCGCCCGCTCTGGCGCCCCGGCCCCGGCCGGTACCGCGGCTCCGGCTCCCGTCGGCCAGCGCGCCGGCGCCGTGCCCGCCCAGCCGGTCGCTGCCCCCGCGGCCGCGCGGACGATTCCGCCCGGCCACGTGCCTGCTCGCGTCGCTGCTCCAGCCGCTCCGGCCGGCGTTGGCGCTCCCGCCCTGGCCTCGGCCACCCGCCTGATCCCCAGCCTCGACGACGACGCGATCTCAATCCGCGCCACCGGCGGCGCCGCCGGGTCGGGTGCGGCCGCGGGCGCTGCGAGTGGGTACGCCGCCGCCCAGGGTCGCGGTGGCGGTGCCGCGGTCATGAGTCCTCCCGGGCCGCCGCCCGCCACGGCGGCTGGCGGCGCCAACGGAGGCTCAACCGGACGCACCAGCCCTCCGCCCGTCGCCGCGGGCAACACCGCTGCGCCCCGGGCCGCCGGCCAGGCCCCTCCGCGCCAACCGGTCCGCAACGGCGCCCCTCGCCCTCCCGCCCCCGCTCCGCGCCGCCCAGTCGGACCACCCCGGCGTTCAGGCGCTCGCGGCCTCGTCTTAGGCCTGGCCGGCCTGCTCGTGGTGGCGGTGATCGTCGTGGGCCTGCTCGTTCTCACCTCGGGCTCAGGCAGCAGCAATTCCCACAGCTCGAGCAGCACGGCGGCGATCTCCAACGCCCCCAGCGGCAAGTCGCGCCATCGCGGCGCCCGGGGCCGTACGGCCGTCAAACCGGCGACCGTCACGGCGGCGGTCCTCAACGGGACCTCGACCACGAACCTCGCCCATGACATCTCGGTCAAGCTGGGGAGCGCGGGTTACAAGCTGGGCAGGATCGCCACCGCCACCGATCAGACGCAGACCGCGACCGTGGTCGGGTACCTCGCCGGCCATCGCGCCGCCGCTCTGATCGTCGCCAAGTCGCTCGGCCTCGGCCCAGCCTCGGTCCAGGCAGTCGGCTCGTCCAACCAGGCGGTGGCCTGCCCGCAGGCCGCCTCGTGCGCCGCCCAGGTGGTCGTCACCGTCGGGTCAGACCTCGCGTCGGCCGCGAGCTCGTCCTCGACCCCCGGCGCCACGGCGGCGCCCGGTCAGACGACCACGGCCTCCGCCACAACGTAGCCTTCGGCTCGCCGATGCCGATGAAGGACCTGCTCACCCTCCCCGAAAGGGCCACCAAGCCTCGCCAGGAGGGCATCACGCACGTGCTCGACCGGGGGCTCTCGGTGACCGAGGTTGATGGCCTGGCCGAAGTGGCCGGCGAGTACATCGACATGGTCAAGCTCGGCTGGGGCACCGCCGTGGCCACGGGCAATCTCGACGCCAAGCTGGCCCGCTACCGCGAGCACGGGATCAACGTCATGTTCGGTGGCACCTTGACCGAGCTGGCGATCGCGCAGAACCGGCTCGACCGGTTGGTGGCGTGGCTGCACGAGCTCGGCCTTGACCACATCGAGGTCTCCGACGGCACCATCACCCTCGAGCATGAGCGCAAGCTCGATCTGATCCGCAAGCTGTCCGAGGAGTTCACCGTCATCTCCGAGGTCGGCTCCAAGGACAACACCCGGATCATGGCTCCCTTCCGTTGGGTCGAGCAGATCGAGTCAGAGCTCGAGGCCGGCGCCGAGAAAGTCATCGCCGAGGCCCGTGAGGGCGGCAACGTGGGCATCTTTCGCCACGACGGCGAGGTTCAGATGGGCCTGATCGATGAGATCGTGCACGCCGTCCCGCCCGAGAAGATCCTCTTCGAGGCACCCCGCATGGACCAGCAGGTCTGGTTCATCCGTCGCTTCGGCCGCGACGTGAACCTGGGCAACATCATCCCTGAGGAAGTCCTCTCGCTGGAGACGATGCGGGTCGGGTTGCGCTCGGACACGGCGGTCGTCGACTTCGATGGCTAGCTCGCTCGAGGGGGTCTTCCTCGCCCGCCACGGCGAGACGGACGACAACCTCGAGCCCTTCCGCTTCCAGGGCTTCACCGATACTCCACTCAACGAGACCGGCCGCGCCCAGGCCGACACGCTGGCCGAGCGCGTGGTCGCACAGGCCTACCTATCCCTGTGGACGTCGGACCTGAGCCGAGCCCGCGAGACGGCGGAGATCATCGGCGCGCGGCTCGGCCTCACACCGACGCTCGACCCCCGCCTGCGCGAGGGCTTTCGGGGGCGCTGGGAAGGGCTCTACATGAAGGACGTCGAGCGCGCGGAGCCCGAGCTCTACGCCGCCTGGCGCCGGCCCGACCCCGGCTTCCGCTTCCCGGACGGCGAGTCGCTGCCCGAGCAGCAGGAGCGCGTCAGCGCCGCGCTGATCGAGATCCACTCCTCCGCCCAGCTCCCGGCGCTCGTCGTCTGTCACGGCGGCTCGATCCGCGTCATGCTCTGTGCCGCCGATCCGCGCGGCCTGGCCGCCTTCCATGAATTCGATGTCCCCAACGTCGCCGTGGAGGCCCTGTGAGGCGCCTGCCGGCCGCCGCCTTCATAACCCTGGCGGTGGCGACCATCGCCGCCTTCTTCGTCACCCAGCACCTCAAGATCTCCACGCCCCTGCTCGCCGGCTTCCCCGCCCCCCATCCAGCGGCCATCAACCCGGTCGACGGTCGGGTCTGCAAAGGGGTCAGCCACCGCGCGATGCGGGTGTCCTTCTACGTGCTCAACCGCTCCGACGACGTGGACGTGTACGTGGTCGATCAAAACCAGGACATCGTCGCCACGCTCGCCTCGGGGGTCCACATGACCGGCGGTCGCCACCCGGTCCGCGGGTACTTCACCTGGAACGGACGTACATCCAGCGGCACCATCGCCCCCGACGGTACCTACTACATCCGCGTTTCGCTCATCCACCAGGGCCGTTCCGTCCTGATCTCAAATAACGCCGGCGCGCTCCCGGTGACCGTGCAGACCGTCGCGCCCCACCCAACGGTCACGGCCGCCACCCCGAATCTGATTCCCCGGGCCGGTGTCTCGGGCACGGCCATCCACTACACCGGCAACCATGCAGCGGCCGGCCGGATCCTCGTCTACCGGACCGATCTGCCCGGGCCGCCGCGTTTGGTCAAGAGCTTCCTTGCGCCCAGCGGGGGGAGAGCTCACTGGGATGGCACCGTGGCCCATGGCGTGCCCGCCCCGCAGGGCACCTATCTGATCGGTCTGGTGGTCACCGACCGGGCCTGTAACACCGGCGTCTTCCCAAGCCAGCACCCCCCGGTGGCGGGCACCACCGCGCACGCCGGGGTGACCGTCCGCTACCTCGCCGCCCTGCCGCCGCCCGCGCCGGTCGCCGCCGGCCGCCCGGCCACGGTCTACGTGGATGCCCGCCAGCACAGCTACGCCTGGGCCCTGCGCGCCGCCGGCACCAAGAAGCTGCTCGGCTCCGGGCGGTCCCGGGCCTTCGCGCTGCGCGTGCCCATCCCCAGCGGGGGGCGGGCGCTGGGCCTGTACGAGCTCGCCCTCCGCTACGGGTCCCATCGGACGCTGGTCCCGATCGTCGGCACTGGCTCCGGACCGGGCGGCGCCCGGGGCCGGGTTTTGGTCGTCCTCCCGGCCCTGACCTGGCAGGGTCTGAACCCCGTCGACGACGACGGCGACGGCATCCCCAACACGCTCAGCACCGGTTACCCGGTCCTCCTCTCCCGGCCGCTGGTCAACGGGCTCCCGGCCGGCTGGGGGTCACTGGCCGGGTTGCTCAAGCGGCTTCACAAGGACCACCTGAGCTACGCCTTGACCACTGATCTGGCGCTGCTCACCGGGACCGGCCCTCGCCTGGCAGGACACGCCGGGGTCGTCCTGGCCGGCGACGAGCGCTGGGTGCCGCCGACCCTGGCCACCGCGCTGCGTGGCTACGTCAGCTCGGGCGGCCACCTCCTCTCGTTGGGAATCGACTCGCTGCGCCGCAGCGTGATCGTCGCCGCCGGGCGAGCCCACAACCCAAGCGGCCCCCGGGCCGCTGACATCTTCGGCGCCCGGTCGGGGTCGCTGATCACGACCCGCGGG
>JBOGYN010000627.1:0-4258 GCA_050696855.1 Solirubrobacteraceae bacterium
TGGTATCCGCGGGGTTCCGAATCGCCGGTTGCCGAAGGGCGCGAGGCTTGCGTAGGTCACCTCGCTTGATCTCGTCCGGCGGGTGTTCGCCAGAGACCGACCGAACGAGCTTTGGCTCACGGACATCACCGAGCATCCCACCAACGAGGGGAAGGTCTATTGCTGCGTGGTGCTCGATACGTTCTCGCGGCTGGTGGTGGGCTGGGCATCGACTCAAGGCAAGCCACCGTGCTCGTCCTCAACGCGCTCGGGATGGCGACGCAACGTCGCGAGCGCCGCGATGGTCTGATCGTCCACTCCGATCGCGGAACGCAGCTTAGGCTCAACCGGTCCTCGCAACGGTGTGTAGGTGACAGGACGGTAAGGCATCCAGTGACGCGGCTGTCCTTGCGGAGGCGCGAGCGGAGCGAGGGCCGTACCGGCGATAGCCGCGTGCGCGTCGTCTGGGGTCATCCAGCGGCCGTCAGGAACTCGTCGAGCACCTCCGCTGGCGTCTTCCAACCAAGCGTCTTGCGCGGCCGGCCGTTCGGCGCGGCTGCGACCGCGGCAAGGTCATCAGCGCTGTGCCGGGCAAGGTCGGTGCCCCTCGGGAAGTACTGGCGCAGCAGTCCGTTTGTGTTCTCGTTGCTCCCGCGTTGCCACGGGCTCTGCGGGTCGCAGAAGTAGACCGGAAGACCTGTCTGGATCTTGAGCTGCGCGTGCTGGGCCATCTCCGCGCCCTGGTCCCAGGTCAGGGAGCGGCACAGCTGCTCCGGGAGCGTGGCGATCTGCTCAGCGATCGCATCACGGACCGCCTCGGCACCGTGCCCCGAGACCGGCGGCCCGTTCTTGATCCACGGCAGGCGTTCCTCGGGCGGCGGGAGGTGCAGCAGCATCGTGAATCGGCTGGAGCGCTCCACCAGCGTGCCGATCGCCGAACGCCCGACGCCCAGGATGAGGTCGCCTTCCCAGTGGCCCGGCACTGCGCGGTCACCTGCCTCAGCGGGTCGCTCGCTGATCATCACCTCGTTGTTCACGAACCCCTTGCCGCGCGCACCGACGCGGGCGTGCGGGACCCTGAGCGCTCGGCCGGTCCGCAGACATGCGATGAGCTCTCCTTGAGCGCGCCGCGACTCTGAACGTAGAGCGCCTGATAGATCGCCTCGTGGGAGATCCGCATCGACTCATCATCGGGGAAGTCAACCTTCAGCCGGTTAGAGATCTGCTCCGGGCTCCACGCGGTCGCCCACCGACGATCGCGGCGCCTGGGCTTGTTCCGGCCCTTCCAAGGTGCCGTCTCAGGCCCTGCGACCGTCCCGTCCGGCCGGCGGACATGACCGGACAGCCGCTCCTGCACATACTCGCGGAGCTGATCGTTGCGAACGAGCTTCGCATCCTTCGGACGGCGAGCTATTAGGTCGGCTTTCCATTGCGCGGCCGACGGTCGGTACTCGAGCTTCGCGCCACGAGTCGCGGCGTTGCGGCGCAACTCCCTCGAGACCGTCGACGGTGAGCGTCTGATCCGCCGAGCGATCTCCCTAACCCCGGCACCCTGCGCCTTCAACAGCGCGATCTCTTCCCGCTCCTCAAAACACAAGTATCGCCCCGCGAGCGCCCGCAGCATGAACGTTGGCATCCCACCACGTTCCCGGAACCACCGGCTGCCAGCCGCCGAGGACGCCCCCACGGCCAGCCCAGCGTCCCCGCTGGTCAAGCCCTTCGCGATCTCTCTCCAGAACAACCGCTCCACATCCCGACGCAACGACGGCGCCCCCGGCGACTTCATCGTCGCTCTGCCCGTCAACTCCGTCACCCACCCAGCAGGCCTGCCCATCGCAACCTCTTTCGATCAAGCGTTGCGACGACCAGTTGAATCCGCCCAGTTCACCTCGTGGGCGTTCAGCGACCGACTCCGGACCGCCGGGATCGCTCCGTCGATGGGTGCGGTCGGGACGGCCGCTGACAACGCGATGATGGAGAGCTTCTGGGGACGCATGCAGGTCGAGCTGCTCAACCGCCGGCGCTGGAAGACACGGATCGAGCTCGCCGCCGCGATCCACGACTACATCCTGTTCCACAACACCCGGCGCCGTCACTCAGCGCTCGGGATGCTCACGCCCTCCGAGATCGAAACCGCGTGGGCCGCGTCCGAAAAAAGCGCTGTTGTCGAAGCGGGCTTCGCTAGGACCGCGCCCACAGTCCCGGTTGACGAGAGCGCTGCAACTGGTCTCTCCGACGCCCGGGCAGAAATAGCCCACCCAGATCATCAACATCTACTTCTCAACAACCACCAAGCCGCGTGACCTCAGAAACCCGACTCCACCGAAACCGGGGCAGATCCCACTCTCCGTCAATCCCGGTCCGCCTCATGCCTCCTCGGACATCGCCTGATCACGCCAGCTGAGAGCGCACGCGTCGCCGGGCGCGAGATACGGCGCAACGGTCTGATAGGCGGTCCGTGCGCCGAGTCGCACCGCGTCGACGAGTCGGTGCGCTCGCGCCTCGAACTGGCTCGTGCAGCGCACGTCGCTCGGCGGCGCGAGCTGCACGACACGCTCCGCGAGCTGGGTTTCGTTAGCTGATTGCAACGCGCCGGCTTCGGCGTTGTAGCGCGCTGGACGCTCTCGGATCAGCTCGACCAGTGTGTCGGGCGCAGCCCGAAACATCCGCTCCGCCGTTCGAAGCGCCGCTGGCGGATATGGCCGGAGGCGGTAGTCGGCGTGGCGGGCTCGCAACACGAGCACGTGAGTCGCCCCCTCGCGTAGGGCCGCGGCGTAGGGCATCGACTCGATCAGGCCGCCGTCGACGTAATGATCGCCCCGGAACTCGACGATGTCTCCCGCCAGAATCGGAATCGCGCAACTTGCCCACACCGCGCGACGAACCTCCTGCATGGACGAGAAGTCGCCCAGAATGTCCAGACCCTTGTCCTGCACGCGCGTAGCGGTAACCCGCAACGGCGGCCTACCGGACAACAGCTTCTCGTCGTGAGGGTGCGCGACGAGCAGAGAGTTCACGATCTCGCCAAGCCGAAACACAGGGCGACCGCGCAGCGCTCGGCGCGGATCGATCAACCCGGCCTCGGCCACCCGGGGATACAGCCCGGCGCGCGCCCGCGCCTGCCCAGCTGCCGTGAAGGACGCGTTCAGCGCGCCCGACGACGACCCGTAGATCACGTCAAAGCTGGCGGTCAACCCCCACGCCTCAAGCGCGACGCACATCCCCGCCGACACCGCACCGGTCATCCCCCCACCCTCGACCGCCAACGCCACCCGCGCCCCATCCGTCCTATGACCCGGCCGGCTGCCACCCCAAGCCCGCTCGACCACCAGCCGCCACACCCCGCTAGCGGAGCCTAGCCGCTCATGAAAATCCGAAAGCGGAACACTCGGTAACTCTGCGCGACGAGCAGCGCCAGCGCAGCGCCGCGGGCCCACAGGCCCCAGCCACCAGCCCGACACTAGCGAGGTCGCCAGGCTCGCGACACGCGCACCGGAATCAGCGGCCTCAGGCGCTCGCCTCGTCGCGTTACGGCCCAGCGATCGCATATCGGTCTAGTAATTGAGCAACGAGGCGCCCTCGCCCTCAGCCCCCGTTCGCGCAGACGGTCAAGCCAGAAGCACGCGAGGCGCGCGCCGACGCGAGCCCGTTTTCATCGCTCTGTTTGATCACCGCCCGCAGCCCCTTGGAATCACGTTGACTCGCCGCTGCGATCGCTTGACGTGCGAGATCGACGTTCCGGCGCACAGCCTGGATCCATCGCTTCACCACTGGCTCGTCGCGCCGCGGCGGGACCAACGCGGCGACCCTCTGCAACGCATGTCTGACGAGTTGCTCAGCCTGCCGGAAGGGCGGGACGAGCCGGGGAAGATCGCTGCGAGAGCGGAGTGAGATGCCGGCGGCCGTCCGGCGCAGCGCGAGGATCGAACGGTCGAAGCTCGCGCAAACAGCGTTCGCCTGCCCGATGTACTGGGCCTTGGTCAGAGTCGTCGGCCGGGCCGCCGTCCAGGCCGGTGGCGGATTGGTCGTGTTTGTGGTCCCGGCGCTCCCGACGGCGAATCCGGCCAGCAACGCAACGGCCACCAGCGCAACCCATGCTCTCTTCATGTCTCCTCCGGTACGTCGACAGCGAGCGCGGCGTGGCTCCGGGAGCCAGCCATCTAATCGGCGATCCTGCCCGCCCTGACCGGCCTGGCCAACGCCGGATCGCGGTTGGACCGATCAACGATCCAGATCTGCCGAGCGGTTCTGGAGTCCACGACCGTCCCCACCCAGTGGC
>JBOGYN010000628.1:0-5492 GCA_050696855.1 Solirubrobacteraceae bacterium
GTCGCGGACCGCCGGCAGGCCCGTCTTGGAGACCGTGATGAGCGGCCCCAGGTTGACGAAGAACGAACGCAGATAGGGCGAAAGCTGGCGGAGGGAGGCCAGTGTCGGCTTGAGCTGTTGGGCGACCGGGACGAGCTCCTTGATCAGCGGATCGGTGTTCTGGGAGAAGGTCTGCAGCCGCGTCATCGTCGCCTTGGTCTCGTCCAGGAAGGTCGGGAAGACGTGGAAGGTGGCGGCGATCGAGTTGGCGTTGGCCGCCGTGGTCGCGAACGTCGTCTCGCCGGTGGTGATCAGGCTGCGCAGCGCCGACTGGCTGTGGTTCAGGGCGGCGAACACGGTGCCGCCATTGCGCACCAGGTTGACCACCGCGGTGTGTTGGACGTCGAGGACCTGCAACAGATTTGTGGCATCGGCGGCGAACGCGGGCAGGTTCCCGATCACGTTGGACAGGTTCTGGTCGTTGCCCTGCACGGCGACCGAGAGCTCCTGCTGCCACTGCCGGAAGGCCGCCCTCGTACGCGGATCGAGCGCGTTGAAGATCTGGTCAAGCTGGACCGCCGGCTGCACGTTTGAGCGCGCGAGTAAGGATCCGTCGCGGAGCATCGGGCTGTGCGGCGTCCCCGGGGTCAGCTGCACATAGGTCTCGCCCAGGATCGTCTTCTGACGCAGGATCGCCTGCGTGTCCTTGTGAATGGGCGCGAATGAATTGTTCATCTGGATCGTCGCGACCGTGCGGTTGCCCTGGGGATCGAGCGACTTGGCGATCACCTTGCCCACCGACACCCCGGCGATCCGGACATCGGCCTGGTCGGCGAGCTGGCTGGCGTCCGTGAATGCCACCTGGAAGCGGTACCCCTGCGGGTTGAAGGGGATCGTGCCGCCGAAGGACAGCCACAGGAACAGCAGCAGCCCCACGCACGAGAGCGCGAACAGAATCATGCTGAAGATCTTGGTGGCTGAGGGGGCGCCGGTTTCCATTAGTGCTTGGCGGTCGCGGGGAGGGTGGCGGAGGCCGCGCCACCGAGCCCGCCAGTCGAGCCGGTCGAGCTGGTGGAGCTGTGCTTGGCGAGGCCCAGGGGGAGCCCACCGCCGCCGCCGCTCGGCGATTGCGGGCACAGCCCGGCGTTGGAGAGGATCGGCGTCAGGTTGAGCAGCAGCGCCGAGCCGGTGACGCCCTGGGCGATCTGGCTCAGGGCGGCACAGCTGGCCTGCAGGAACAGCGGCCGGTAGACGCCGTTGGCGTCCTGGATCGAGAACAGGGTGCGCGCGTTGTGGTCAAGCCAGGCCAGCCACCACAGGTATCCGTGCTGGCCGGTACCGGTCGGGTAGTAGCCGAGCATGTTGAACAGATTGTTGAGGACGTGGAAGGTGCCGGTCACGTCGGGGGTTGCCTTGGCCAGGTTGATCGAAGCGGGCTTGAGCGAGCGCACCAGCGGGCGAGCGGCGACGACGAACGGCCGGATCCGGTTCTGGACAATCGGGGTGCTCGGCTTGGCCAGGGCGGACAGCGCGGCGTTGGCCGCCGGCAGCGCCCGGGCGGCCGGAAGCAGGTTGCGCGAGGTCGGGCCGAGCAGCTTGGCAAACGAGGTGACCTTCTGGAGCGTGGCGGTCGTCTGGTTGAGCGTCCCCGGCAGGTCGACCAGAGCGCGGCTGATGTTGCCGTTCTCGGAGGCAAAGGCACGGAACACCTTGGAGCTCGAGTCCACCAGCGAGACGATCTGGCTCTGCTTGGTGGCCAAGGCGGTGTTGAGCCGCTGGAGCGAGTTGACGAGCTGGCGCAGATCGGTGCCGCGCACGGCGACCGCCCGGTTGACGCGGGCCAGGTCGCGATGGGTGGGCTCGAAGCGCTGGAAGACCTGGGCGAGCTCGGAGCCGCCCTTGCCCTTCAGTCCCTGACCGGCGCCGTTGACGAGCAGCGCCAGGTAGCTGCGCGTGTCCCCGTCCAGCGAGGCCAGGATCTCGTCGACGTTGACGTCCGGGTTGGTGTTGCCGACCGGCAGCGTCCAGCCCGGCTTGGCCACCGGCGCGGGCTTGGTGCCCGGGACGAGCTCGATGAACATGTCCTTGAGCCCGGTCTTGGGGCGCAGCAGCGCGGTGGCGTTGGTGTGGATCAGATGCTTGTACTTGTCGTCGATCTGCATCTGCACGATCGCCCGGCCGTTGCGCAGGGTGACCCCGCCGATCTCACCGACCTGCACGCCGGAGACGCGGACCGACTGACCCTGACCCGGGGTCACCGCCTGGGCGGTGGAGAACTCGGCGTTGATCGTAAATGGCGTCGACTGGATGAACGGGAAGCGGAAGCGCTCGTGGTTGAGGATGTAGCCCGCGACCGCGACCGAGAGCACCAGCAGGACGAGGATCGCGGCGAAGTCGACGGCGTGGGTAGTGATCGCGCGTTTCACTTCGGCATCCCGGGGATCAGGCGGACCTTGAGGCCGTCGGCCTTGGCCGAGGTGCGGACCATCTTCAGGGCCGCCGCGGCCTGCTTGCGCTGGAGCGGCAGGGGGGGCAGCGGAATCGGGAGCGGAGGCAGCGGGCCGCCGCCACCCACCGGGCCGCCGGCGACCGGGGTCATGGCGCCGCCGGTCGGAGCGGTCAGGTCAGTGATCGCCCGCTGGGTCTCGCAGGGCACGTTCTCGACGTAGGGTGGCCGGGTGCCGTTGGGGGGCAGCTGCGGCTGGACGGCAGTCAGCGGGGCCAGCGACTGTCCGAACATGCCCGGCGACAGCGAGTAGGTCAGGGTGCCGCCGACTCCGAGGATGCGGATGTACGGACCGTTGGCATCAAAGACCCGCGACTCGCCGGCCAGCCCGGGGAGGTAGTCGACGCCCTCGATGTAGACCTGGCGGGCCGGGAAGCCATTGGCGGCGGTGAAGTGCGGGTCGGGGACGGTCAGGTGCGTCCAGGGAATGATCACGCGGGAGACGCAGCTCGAGGCCGGCCGGACCTCGTTTTTGAACAGCGGGATCGATGCGTTGGTCAGTTTGGCCAGGGCTGGCACGGTCGGGCGCAGGTCGTGGGTGAGCCCGCGCAGCTCGGCTGGCTGGACGAGCAGGCGCAGCTGGGTGATGAAGGGCAGGCTGGCGTCGACAGTGGGGCCGGTGGACCTCACGCCGGGCACGAAGGCCTTGGCGAACCGCTCGAACGGCGGGAAGGCCGCGTTGAGCGCGTTGAAGGCCGGAATCGCGGCCGTCAGCGTGCCGGGGAGCGCGCGGACGGTGTTCTCGAGGGCGACGTTTTCGCGGGCGAAGGCGTTGGCCGTGGTGTTGAAGTCGGTGACCAGGTTCTTGAGGTTCTGCGGATGGGCATCGAGGGCCCCGGCGGTCGTCCCCTGGGTGGCGATGTAGTTGGAGAGATCGTGGGGCTTGATGCCGAGGAAGTCGTGGGCGACCAGCGACGAGTACTGGTAGGCCGGCAGCCAGTACTTGACCGAGCGGTTGAAGCCCTTGCCTCCCACCACGACCGCCTTGCCGTACTGCTGGAGCAGGATCTGGAGGTTGTGGCGCGTGTCGGCCTGCAGGCCGGTCAGCACCTGATCGAGCTGGACGGGCTCGACGCCCTGCTGGATCGGGAAGGTGTGGCCGTCGCCGGCGATCGGCGCCGAGGGCGTGCCGGGGAACAGATCGACGAAGAAGTTGCCCTCCAGGAAGATCCGGGGACGGATCGCGAAGGTGGCGTCGGCGTGAATCGGCAGCCCCGAATTGTCGATCGTCATCGTCACCTCGGAGGCCTGGCAGGCATGGGCGGTCGTCGCGACCGACTTGCAGCCCGGCTCGGTGCTGACGCTCGTGACCTTGCCGACGTTGACCCCGGCGATCCGGACCAGGGAGTCGGGCTTGAGACCGTTGGCGTTGGAGAAGACGGCGTGGAGCGTGTACGGGTTGGCAAACGGGTTGGCGAACTTCGTGTACGCCAGGTACGAGAAGACGACGATCACGACGATCCCGATCGCGCCGGCGACGAACTTGGGGAATCCCTTTCTGCGGCGGCCCTTGCGGCGTCTCATGGGTTGCTCGGGTTGTAGGCGGGAAGCGGGCCGCTGGTCGGGGCGCGCGAGAACGTCTCACCGGCCGGGACATGGGCGATACCGGCGAAGGTCGGACCCTGGTTACCGGGGGTGTGGACGTCGGTGGCCAGATTCCGGCCCTGGGGATCGAAGTGGTTGAGCTTCAGGGGGTAGCCGCGCTGGCCGGTCTCGCAGTCGGCGTTGCCGGCGTTGTCGACCGCCGCGCCGTAGGGCTGAGCGTGCGTGAAGGCGTTGCCCCCACTCTGCAGCGAGTCGCTGCCGCCGCCGTTGACCGGTGCGGTCGCGCCGGCCTGCCCGAGGTTGTTGGGCTGCCCCGAGTTGGCGGTGTTGATCAGGGCCCGCTGGGCGAAGCCGAAGTTGGTCTGCTCGGAGACGTGCTCAGACAGGAAGGTCCAGAAGTAGTTCCAGGTGTCGCACACCGTCTGGTAGGGACCGAGGTAGCGGATCATCGGATTCAGGGTCGAGACCGTGCCGGTCAGGGCGTTGATCGCCATGTTCGTCCCCGGCGCCTGAGCCAGGTCCTTCAGCGCGCCCATGACCTGTTGCAGGTTGCCATTCAGAGACGGGGTCCGCGCCAGTGTCCTGGTGCCGACCTCGATCGCGGGATTGATGTTGGGCAACGAGGTCTTGAGCTCGGCCGTGGCCGGTGTGAGGCTGTGGCCGAGGGTGGTCAGATCGACCAGGAAGGGCTGTTGCACCTTGAGTGATTGCGTCGACACCGCTTCGGTCGACGGCGACTGACGGATCGTCGCCTCGAGCGCGTTGGGATCGCGCGAGAAGGCCTCAAACGTCGTGGCCATGTCCGTGAACAGCCGGGCGTTGGTCCCGGCCACCGGCGCCACCGTGCCCATGAAACCCTCGAGCGAGGTGAAGAAGCGGCTCAGCTCGGTGCTGGGGTCGGCCAGGTAGGTGGCGACCGGGGTCAGGTGCTGGAGCAGCCGCGGCAGTGCGGCGAAGGTGTCGTTCAGCGCCGAGCCACGTCCGGCCAGCAGATCCCCGAACCCGACCAGGTTCTTGTCAACCGCCGCGCGGGTCTTGGGCTCAAAGAGCTGATTGACGTCCTCGAACTGGACGGGAACGCTCGTGTGGATGATCTTCATCGTGCCGCCATCGGCGTACATCTTGTGCGAGGTGCCCACGCTCAGGTCCACGAACTTGAGGCCGAGGACCGAGCGGGGACGGATCGAGACGGTCGAGTCGAGCGGGACGTTGCCGTGGCCCTGGTTGAGCTGCAGAGTCAGCTGGGCGCCGATCTGGCCGGAGGGCAGCTGGACCGGCTTGAGCGCCGAGACGAGCCCGATCCGGAAGCCGCCCTCGCGGACCTCGTTGCCGGCCACCAGGTCAGAGCCCGAGCCGATGTCGACCTTGAGTTGCTTGGTGGGCACGAACGGCAGGCCATTGTTGGCGTTGTAGGCCAAAAAGACGGCGACCATGATCACGAGCACGGTCATCGCCCCGACCA
>JBOGYN010000629.1:0-3949 GCA_050696855.1 Solirubrobacteraceae bacterium
TTCCAGGAGCGCCTCGAGCAGGTCTATGCCGAGCGGCCCGCATTCGTGATGCCGCTGGTGCGGTTCAACGAGGCCCACTCGTTCATCAGGTCCGGCCTTCAGGACGTGTCGCTGTCGCGCAAGCACCTCAAGTGGGGCGTGACCGTCCCCTGGGATCACGAGCACGTCTTCTACGTCTGGTTCGACGCGCTGCTCAACTACTACACCGCCCTCGGCTATGCGCGGCCGGGTGAGGACCTGACCGAGCGCTTCTGGCCGGCGAACTTTCACGTCATCGGCAAGGACATCCTCAAGTTCCACACCGTGTTCTGGCCGGCCATGCTGATGGCCGCCGAGCTGCCGCTCCCCGAACACGTCTTCGTCCACGGCTTCCTGCTCGGCGCCGATGGGCGCAAGATGAGCAAATCGCTGGGCAACGTGCTTGACCCGTTCGAGGTGCTCGAGACCTTCGGCACCGACGCGCTGCGTTTCTACCTGATGCGCGACGTCGCCTTCGGCGCCGACGGCACGGTCGGCATGGACGCGTTCACCGCGCGCTACGAGGCCGAGCTGGCCAACGACTACGGCAACCTGGCCAGCCGCACGCTGGCGATGATCCGCCGCTACCGGGACAGCGTCGTGCCCGACGTGGAGACCGATCCATCGCTGCGCAGCGAGTTCGCCGGCCTCGCCGATGACGTCATCGGCCTGATCGACGCCGGCGAGATCACGACCGCTCTGGAGCTGATCTGGAAGCGTGTGCGGCGCTGCAACCGCTACGTCGAGGAGCGCGCCCCGTGGCAGCTCGCCAAGGACCCCGCGGCGGGCGGGGAGCTTGACCGCACACTGGCCTCCCTGGCCGAGGGCGTGCGCGTGATCACTGTCCTGCTGGCCGCCTACATTCCGGCCAGCGCCGACAAGCTGCTGGACGCGCTCGGCGCGCCCGACGTGTCGCTGTCGGGCGCCGAGTTCGGCCTCCGCGGGGGCGGGCGCACGGTGACCGCCCTGGAGCCGCTCTTCCCCAAGCGGGTCTGATGATCGACAGCCACACCCACCTCGACGCCTGCGAACCGTCAGACGCCGAGCTCGTCGCGGCCGCCGACGCGGTCGGCGTGACCAGAATCGTCACCGTCGGGACCGACGGGGCGTCGTGCCGGGCCGCCCTGGCTGCGGCCGAGGACTTCCCTCAGGTCTACGCCGCGATCGGCCGCCATCCCAACTCGGCCACCGGCTTTGACGACGCCGACTTCGCCGAGCTCGAGGCCCTGGCCAGCCACGAGAAGTGCGTCGCGATCGGCGAGACCGGCCTGGACTACTACCGCGACTACGCCCCGGCCGAGGATCAGCGCCGCGCCTTTGCCGCCCAGATCGACCTCGCCCGCACCACCGGCAAGCCGCTCGTGATCCACACTCGGGCCGCCGACGACGAGACCCTCGAGCTCCTCAATGCCCAGGCCGGCGGTCTGCGGGTGATCCTGCACTGCTTCTCGATGGCCGCTCGCGTCCAGGAATGCCTGAGCCACGACCAGTGGTGGTTCTCGTTTGCGGGCAACTGCACCTACCCCAAGGCCGCCGATCTGCGTGACGCCGCCCTGCGGGTGCCCGCCGAGCGGTTGCTGGTCGAGACCGACGCGCCCTACCTGTCGCCCCAGCCGGTGCGGGGCCAGCCCAACCAGCCCGCCAACGTCGTGCGAACCGCCGAGGCACTCGCGCTCGAGCGCCGGGTGCAGCACGCCGACTTCGAGCGGGCGATCGAGGCCAGCGCCGCCGCCGTCTTTCAATGGTGAGGGCGGGTGGGGGCCGTTCCGCCCGCCAGCGCGAGCTGGGGCAGAACTTCCTCGCCGACCGCAACATGCTCGGGGTGATCGAACGCCTCGCGGCGCTGTCAGCGGACGATGTCGTGCTCGAGGTCGGTGGCGGTCTGGGCGTGCTCTCCGAGCGCCTGGCCCCCGCGATCGGCCATCTCCATGTGGTCGAGGTCGACCGCCGGCTCGAGGATCAGCTGGAGACCACGCTGGCTGGCTTTGACAACGTCACCGTGCACTTCGCCGACGCCGTCACGGTCGACCTGGCTGCGCTGGCGCCCCTGCCGGTCAAGATGGTGGCCAACCTCCCCTACGGCGCCGCCGCCACCGTGATCCTGCGCACGGTCGCCGAGCTGCCCTCGCTGACTGACTGGGTCGTGATGGTCCAGCGCGAGGTGGGAGAGCGATTCGCCGCCGGACCCGGGACCGGCGCCTACGGTGTCCCGTCGGTGCTGGCCCAGCTCGCGTGCGAGGTCAAGGTCCTGCGCCCGGTCTCGCGGACAGTGTTCCGGCCCATCCCCAACGTCGACTCGGTCCTGCTCGGATTGCACCGGGTCGGGCCGGGGGCCGACTCTGCGCTGTCCAAGCTCGTTCACGGCGCCTTTGCCCACCGGCGTAAGGCGCTGGCCCGGTCACTGGCCCTGGCGGGGGTCCCGCTCACCGCCGGGGGTGACGTGCGCGAGCGCGCCCGGGCCGCCCTGGTCGAGCTCGGCCACCCCGCCGACGAGCGCGCCGAGCGGCTGTCGGCCGAGGAGTTCCGCGCGCTGGCGGCGAGGCTGCAGACGTGAAGATCGCCGTTCTCGCCGCGCCGGCCAAGGTCAACCTCTCCCTGTTCCTGGGCCCCGTCCGCGCGGACGGCCGACACGAGCTCGTCACTCTGTTCCAGACCGTGTCGCTGGCCGACTCGTTGGCCGTGTCGGATTCCCCTTCGGGCCGCGACGAGGTGGTGTGCGACGACGTCGAGGGTCCCAACCTGGTTAGCGACGCGCTCGCCGGACTCCGCGCCGCGGGCTGGGCGGCACCGCCCGTGCGCGTGCAGATCGTCAAGCGCATTCCGGTCGCCGCCGGGATGGGCGGTGGGTCGGCCGACGCGGCCGCGCTCCTGCGCTACGCGCCGACCCTGGCCGCGGTGCCCGACGAGGCGGTGGCCCAGCTCGCCGCACAGCTTGGTGCCGACGTCCCCAGCCGGCTCCTCGCCGGGGCGGTGCTCGGCACCGGAGCGGGGGAAGTGGTGGTCTCCCCGGTCTCCGCCCTTGCTGAGCATGCCGTGCTCGTGCTGCCGCAGGACTTCGGCCTGTCCACTGCTGACGTGTACCGCGAGGCCGACCGGCTCGGGCTGCCGCGGTCGGCTGCCGAGCTGGACCGGCTCCGGGCTGAGCTGGACGGATGGCTGGCCGAGCCGAGCCAGCCGCCGCCCGAGTCGTTGATCGCCAACGATCTGCAGGCGGCCGCGGTCTCGCTGCGGCCCGAGATCGAAGCTGACCTCGAGGTACTGCGCGAGGTGGGAGCCCATCAGTCCCTGGTGTGCGGCTCGGGGCCGACCGTGATCGGGGTTTTCTGGGGTCCGACCGCCGTTGTCCACGCTCGGGCCGCTGCCCAAGGCCTGCGGGCTCGCTACCCGCGCCTGCGCGCCGTCCAGCCGGTCTGATCTGAAACCGCAGCCGGGGTCCGACGACGGTCGCGAAGGGGTACCGCCACCGGCGGCGAATCCGTGACGCATTCCCGCAATTTGCGGGCGTACTGGACACAGGAGTCTTGCGGTCCCCGCCTTCGGGCACAATTGAGCGTTCTGCGGTGAGCAACCAGTCCGTCACATACCTCGTCGGTGCGTGCCTGGGCGTGTTCGGCCTCGCGGCCTTTGGCACGCTCGTACTGGCCCCTGCCATCACCGCCTACCGCCGTCCGCTCGAGCGGGTCGCTGTGGTCGTCCTGTCCCTGTACGTCCTCGCCGCACTCGTCGGTGTCGGGGTCCTCCTCGGGGCGCTGATCATCCTCGAGTGGCCGCGCCTGTTCTGAGCGCGTGCTCGCGGCGCGGGGCCCGGAGTGAGCGAGTTGGCTGACAGCGCCGAGCGCGAAGACAGTCGCGGTCGCGATCTCGGCGCGTTCGCGGCCATCACCGATGCCGTCGAGGCCGGAGCCGGGCTGCCCGAGATCCTCCGCGCCGC
>JBOGYN010000630.1:0-2742 GCA_050696855.1 Solirubrobacteraceae bacterium
GGCCAATACGCCGCGGTGATCATCGAGCCCGCCGGGGCGCGCGAGCCCGGCCCGGGTGAGCTCCAGGCGTTGATCGACCTCGTCCACGACCACGGCGCGCTGGCCATCTTCGACGAGATCATCACCGGACTGCGGCTGGCGCCCGGCGGGGCCCAGCAGCACTACGGCGTCCGCGCCGACCTCACCTGCCTGGGCAAGGCGCTGGGCAACGGGCTGCCGATCTCGGCCCTGGCCGGCCCAGCCGAGCACATGGACGCGCTGGCGTCGGTGTTCTTCTCCGGCACCCACGGCGGTGAGACGCTCTCGCTCGCGGCGGCGGCGGCGACGTTGGACGTGATCTGCTCAGAGCCGGTCAACGAGCATCTCTGGCAGCGCGGACGTCAGCTCCAGGAAGGGATCGCGCGCAGCCTGGAGCGCCACGGACTGACCGAGTGGGTGACCTGCAGCGGGGCGGCGCCGTTTACGATCGTCGCCGTCCGCGAGCCCGTGCCGGGTGGTGTCCTGCCCGCCAAGACGCTGCTCCAGCAGGAGCTGCTCAAGCGCGGCGTCCTCTTCAACGGCACCCACCTGCTCAGCTACGCCCACGGCGAAGCCGACATCGCCGAGGCGCTCGAGGCCTACCACGGCGCCCTGGCCGTGCTCGCCTCAGCGCTCCCGGACCGGCTCGAGGAGTTCCTCGAAGCCGAGCCGCTGAGCCCCGTGTTCAGAGCTCACTGAGCAGATAGGCCACCCGCAGGGCGCCATAGCCGTCCACGAGCTCGCGTCCGGCCCGAACCTGGTGCCCGCGCAGCTCGGGGTCCTCAGCGAGTGCCCGCACGGTGGCGACCAGCGCCTCCAGGGCCTCGAGCGGCTCGGGCTCGGCGAGCTGGGTGGCGCCCCGGTCGGCCAGAGCCTGGGCTCCCGAGCGCTGGTTCTCGGCCACGATCACCGCCACCGTGGGCGAGCCCACGGCGAGGGCCTCGAGCAGGCTGTTGCCCGCCGAGGTGACGGTCAGGTCAGCCTCGCGCAGCGGGTGCAGCAACGACGGCGGGCGGTCAAGAATGTGAATTCCGGTCAGGGGCGACAGTTCGGTGTGGGGACCCCGCACGAGCGTGATCTCGCGCCCGGGCAGCGCGTCCGCCAGCGCATAGGCGATTGCGACGCCATGTCCACTGGGGTCACCGCCGCCGGTGGTGATCAGCACTTTGCGCACCTCGGCGGCCACCGGCCGGGGCGCCGGCAGCCCCCAGAACATCGGACCCAGGCAGCACAGCGCCGGGCCGCCGACGATCTCCGGCCGCATCCCGGCCAGCCCGGGATCGGTGGTCAGCACCAGGTCGGCCGACTCCGGAACGGGGCCAATGTCGTGCATGACCGCCAACTTGACGGCGCCCGTGTGGGCGCGCACGGTAACGGGATCGAGCCGGTAGCTGTCCAGCAGCAGAAGCGACACCCCGGTGTCGGGCAGCGCGTCGGCATCGGCCACCCACTCCCAGGCCAGCGCCGACGGGGCCGGCGCGTCGCTCCCCACTGCCACGCACCGGCACGGGATCCCTCGACCCTGCAGCGCCACCGCCACCGCGCCGCAGCGGGCGAGGTGCCCGAGGCTGGCCTGCGCCCCGCCGTCGGCGACCACCAGAACCGGTGCGGGTCCTCGAGGGGCGGAGCTCAAACCCACGGCCGCGATCCTAGCGGCGGCGGGTACACTTGGCCCCTCAAGGTGAAGGGGCACACACCGGGTGCGGACCAAATCGTCAGAGCTGAGGGACCTGCGGTGGTGAGCCGCGCGTTGCGCCATCGCGTGCGCCGCGGCATCCGGTCGGTTTCAGCCGTCCTGTACTCGGGGGGCGAGTACTACTGCCCGTGCTGTCAGCGCCACGTCCGCAGCTTCGTGAGCTCGATCGCGGGACCGGCCACGGCCTGCCCGGCGTGTGGATCCAGGCTCCGCCAGCGGCTGCTGGTCATGTATCTCGATCAGCACACCGACGTGCTCACGGCGCCCCTGCGGATGCTGCACTTCGCTCCCGAGCAGTGCCTGCACGATCGCTTCCGCGCCACCCCGCAGCTGGACTACGTGACCGCTGACCTCGAGGACCTGCCGATGGTCGACGTGCAGGCCGACATGATGGCGCTGCCCTTCGAGGACGCCTCCTTCGACGTGATCCTGGTCAGCCACGTACTCGAGCACGTCCCCGATGACGCTCGGGCGATGCTGGAGCTGGGCCGGGTATTGCGCCCCGGCGGCCGCGCGTTCCTCCAGCACCCGATCGATCACGCGCGCGCGGAAACCTACCAGGACCCCACGATCGTGTCCGAGGAGGCTCGCTCGGCCGCGTTCGGTCAGGGGGATCACGTGCGCGTCTACGGCGCCGACTTTCCTCAGCGCCTCCAGGACGCCGGGTTCGCCGTGCAGTGCGTGCCCTACCGCGATCAGGTCTCGGCCGAGCAGGTCCGCCGGGTGGGCCTGCATGACCCCGATCCCAAACGGGCCGATGACATCTACATCTGCACCGCGGCCGAGTCGTCCTAGCCGCCTGCGAGCACCGCCACCATGTATCAGCCCGCTCGCCACGAGGTCCCCTCCCAGCTGGGGCGCGCCGTCTCCCGGCTCGCCCTGCGGGGCCTGAACCGACTCCAGCGCTTCTACTGGGCCCAGACCTACGCCGAGTTGCGCGAGCGCTACGAGCTCGACCCGGGCTTCATCTTCAACGGCCCCAGCATCTCGCTCTACGGAAGCGGGCGGATCGTCGCCGGGCCCTGCTC
>JBOGYN010000631.1:0-2476 GCA_050696855.1 Solirubrobacteraceae bacterium
GCCCTCCGCGACGCTCTTCGACCTCGACATGGTCGGGCTCCGCGATGCGATCGGGCGCTACGCCTCGATGACCTCGAACCCCGTGCTGGTGGAGATCCAGGCCGAGGCCGCCAGAACGCTCGCCGACCAGCTCAAGACGGCCTTTCACGACGCCGCGCCCTACCGTGTCACCCCGCCGGGTGAACTCGCCGCCAAGGGCGAGCATCTGCACTTCCGCGACAGCTTCTCCACCGATACGGTGGTGACGCCGCGCGGCTTCGAGATCGACGTCGACACGAGCGAAGGGAACGTGGCCGGCTATTTGCGGGCTGGCGCGTACCCGATCTCGTCGCCGTTCGGGCAGGCGCTCCGCTTCTTCGAGTACCCGTCCGCCGGCTCCCCCTCCGGCGAGGTGGTCATCCCGCCGAGGTGGCAGCCGGTGCACTGGTTCACCGTGCACGAACGCTGGGAAGAGGCTGCCCTGAGAGCCTCGGGCCCGCTCATCCAGGCCGCCGGCGGCCGGATCTGCAACACCTACGCCTACCGGTTGACCTATCCGTGAGCGCGGTCACCCGCCAGGGGGAGCTGGACGAGGTCCTGGCCATGCTCGGCGCGATCGCCATGCAGCCGACGGCCGAGGGTACGACCCTGGTGGAGCAGCAGCTCGCCGCCATGGCGACGGCGAACGCCCCCGGACAGCGCACCTTCTCGATCATGTCCCCTGGCGTCAACGGCTTTGGCGTCAAGCCGCTGCTCACGGTGGACCTCGCGCCGAACGACGCGCAGGGGCAGCCGATGCCCACGACCTGGATGGACACGGGGTTCAAGAAGCTCTGGGTCGACTCGCGCATCCAGGTCACCGGCCCCTTCCCGTCGCTCCAGCTCGTCGGTCGGCAGGGGGCCATCCAGCTGGGGCCGGACGGCCCGCGCGATACCGAGGGGTACATCTCCTGGGCCTACAACATCGACGCGATCGCGCTCGCCTCGGGGGACATCGGCATCGTCACCCAGCGCAAGGCCATGATCGACGCACTCGCCTTCTGGCGAGCGGTGCGCCTGGACGACAGCCTCGGCGGTCTGGTCCAGCGTTGCCGTCCCACCCGGCCGCTCGAGCCCGGTGGCGGGGGCGGCGCCGGCGACAGGGGCTCTACCGTGATGGCGGCGCGCGTTAGCTTCGAGGTGATGGTCGTCATCCCGGACTGACGGGCAAGGTGGTGGCCTGGCCGACCATGCGGGCATGCCACGAGGGGTGATCGTCCGTCCGGGCAAGTTTCGCCGCAACCCCAACGACTATCGGGCGATTGCGATGCGGCGCCAGAAGACGGACAACGACCACGGCAAGTGGGAGATGGTCACTCGCTGGGGCTACAAGATCCTCTGCCCCAACCTGCACGAGACCCACGAGCTGCTCCGTTTCATCGGCCCTCGCTGCGGATTCCACCCGCCTTCCGGTGTGGTCGACGACGGCTACGAGTCGTGGCTGCTCGACCACCACTTCAAGATCGTCAACTACGGGCGCCCCACCGGTCGGCGCGAGATGCTCTTCGCCGAGTTCATCCGCGGCTGGATCCCCTCAGAGCAGGACCTGATCACAGGCAAGGCGTCTCCGGGCATCACCGACGGCGAGATGGAGGAGCGCGTGGCAGGGCCGGCCACCTTCGAGGAGACGCTGGCGTCCATGATCGCCGCATCCATGGCGGTCTGATGGCTGGCACCGACGGGGCGCACGTGCAGATCTTCGAGGGGAAGGCGCCGCGCGTGCTGGTCGCCGTGGTCCTCGACCAGGACGAGGCGACGCTCTACTGGGAGAAGCTCGAGGAGGCGCTGCGCGACCAGGTGACCACGTTGTCCTGGGACCTGCTCATCGTCGACGTCACGCCGCGCGCGGGGCCGAACTATGCAGCCTGGTTGGCCGACGTGGTCCACCGCTGGCCACGCAGTCGAGTGCGCCGGCTGAGCGCCGAGCACGTGCGCGACGGGTTGGTGGTCACCTTCTCTGACCGCCGCTTTGCCATCAAGGCGGGCCTGGAGGCGGCCACGGAGCTCTTCGGCCGCTGGCGCAGCTACACAGCGCTCTGGCTCCTGCGCCCAGACGCACGGCCCGCCCAGGGCGCCCTGCAGGCGGCGTGGGACAACCAGACCCTCTTCACCCACGAGGCGAGCTTCCAGGAGCTTCTGGAGCGGCCCGTCAACCGCGCCGAGACGGACCTTGAGCGCAGCACCGAGGGTGAGTCCTTCCGCGCCGTCGCTGGGACCATGCGCGTTCCGACCGAGGTTGAGGCGATGCTGCAGGCCACTGAGGCCGAGCCGGAGGCGGCCGCTGGCGGGAGCCGCTGAGGGTGAGGGCGCCGAACTTCGATCGCCTCGCCGGCATCGCAGCGAAACTGGAGGCCAAGTCGGCCGAACTGAGGCAGTTGGTGCAGCCTCTGAGCGACAAGGAACTCCTCGCAGTGCGCGAGATTGACGCCGACGTCGCCCAGATGAAGGCCGACTGATG
>JBOGYN010000632.1:0-7684 GCA_050696855.1 Solirubrobacteraceae bacterium
GACGGATAGTCGCGACGTTCTGGATCCTGGTCACGGTGGTCGGTTTTGCCACCGTCAGCCAGGCGACCAAGGCGTTCAGCAACGAGTTCAGCGTTCCGGGTCGCGAGGGCTTTCAGACCAATCGCGCCATCCAGCACCTCTATCACCAAGGTGGTGATAAAGCTCCGATCGTGCCCGTGGTCACGTTGCCGGCTCAGACCTCGGTCCGCTCACCGGGCGTGCACGCCGACCTGGTCCGGGTGGCGGCTCGCCTCCAGACGGCGCTTCCGGGTGCCCGGATCGCCTCTTACGCCTCGACCGGCAGTCGCGCCTTCGTCTCGGGTGACGGCCACACGACCTTCATGCTCGCCTATCCGCTGCCCGACAACGAGGCCTTCGGCAGCAACACCAAGGCCGCCCAGCGCGCGGCGGCGGCGCTGGCCGGCGTGACCGTGGCCGGCGCGCCGGTTCACGTGAGCGGGATCGATGCGCTCCAGAATCAGACCGGCGGCGGCGGGGGCCCCGGGGTGCTGCTCGAGTCGGTGCTCGGCGGCCTCGGAGCGCTCGTCGTGCTCGGGTTCGTCTTCGCGTCGCTGCTGGCCTTCGTGCCGCTGCTGATGGCCATCGTCTCGATCATGGCCACCTTCCTCGTCCTCTGGGGCGTTACCACGGTGACCAGCGTCTCGATGATCGTCGAGTTCCTGGTCGCACTGATCGGGCTCGGCGTCGCAATTGACTATTCGCTGCTGATCGTCGTGCGCTGGCGTGAGGAGCGCGCCCACGGGCTGGAGGGCGACGAGGCCGTGGTTCGCGCCATGCAGACCGCCGGCCGCGCGGTCGCCTTCAGCGGGACCACGGTCGCGATTGGCCTGTTGGCCATGATCGTGTTGCCGTTGCCGTTCCTGCGCTCGATCGGCTACGCCGGGATGCTGATCCCGCTGATCAGCGTGATCGTGGCCACCACGCTGCTGCCGATCGTTCTCGTCAAGGCCGGGCCGCGGCTGGACTGGCCCCACATCCGCTCCGACGATCAGGCCAGCCGGTCGTGGACCCGGTGGGCGCAACTCGTCGTCAACCGGCGCTGGATCGCCGCCTTGGGCGCGGTCGTCATCCTCGCCGTCCTGGTCATCGCCGCCACCGGTTTGCAGCCGGGACAGGCCAATCTCAACACGCTCTCCAAGCACGGCGACGCCCATTCCGGGCTGGTCGCCCTCGAGCGCTCCGGCGTCGGCGTCGGCGCGCTGACCCCGATCGAGATCCTCGCGCCCGCCGGGGACGCGGCCCACGTCGCGAGCTCGGTGTCGGGCGTCAGCGGCGTGCATGGCGCCGTCGCTCCCACCGGCAGCGCCTGGCAGCACCGCGGAACGGCGATCGTCGATGCCTTCACAACCGCCGATGCCTCGACCACAGCCGGCCTGCACACGCTTGACGGGGTGCGCAGCGTGGCCCACGGCACCGGGTCGGCCGTGGCCGTCGGGGGTACCGGCGCCGAGAACCAGGACTTCGTCTCGGCCATCTACGGCAGCTTCCCGCTGATGATCGCCCTGATCGCGGTGCTGACCTTCCTGCTCCTGGCCCGGGCGTTTCGATCGCTGCTGCTGCCGCTCAAGGCCGTCATCCTCAACGTGATCAGCGTCGCCGCCGCGTGGGGCGTGATCACGCTGGTCTGGCAGGACGGCCACGGCTCGAGCGTCCTGTGGGGGATCGCCGCCACGCACTCGGTGAGCGCCTGGATCCCGCTGATGGTGTTCGCTTTCCTATTCGGGCTTTCGATGGACTACGAGGTCTTCATCCTGGCCCGGATGCGCGAGGAGTACGACGCCACCGGCTCCACCGATGGCGCGGTGGTACGCGGGATCGGCCGCACCGGCCGGCTGGTGACCAGCGCGGCGCTGATCCTGTTCCTGGCCTTCGTCTCGATGGCCTCGGGGCCCAACACCGACATCAAGGTGTTCGCCACCGGCCTCGCCGCCGGGATCCTGCTCGACGCGACCGTGATCCGGGCTCTGCTCGTTCCGGCGGTGGTGTCGCTGTTCGGGCGCTGGAACTGGTGGCTGCCCGAGCGTCCGGCGCGGCTGCTGCGCGTCGAGCCGTCGCTGCCCCCGCGTCCGGTGGTCGAGGGCGCGGGCGGCTAGTCCCGCTCGCCGGTCGGGTCACTCGAAGCCCCTGGCGAGGCGGCGGCGTCTCGCCAGGCTTCGCGCAGCGCGGCGCGATAGCAGACGAACAGCAGCGGCGCGACCAGCAACAGCACCGCCTCATCAAACGGCCCGGGGATCGGCAGCAGCGAGAGGGCGAGCAGCCACCGCACGGGCTTCGGGATGCTCGGGTCGCGCACGAGCCGCCGGACGGCCCGGATCGTCCTGCCCAGAAATCGTCGTCCCCGATTCACGCCCCCCAGCGTAAGGGCGCGAGAGAGCGGGCTCGCCCCCGGAGCTACGCCGGCGTCGTGTACGCCCCGCTGATCCCGCCGTCGACCAGGAAGCTCGTGGCGTTGACGTAGCTGGACTCGTCGCTGGCTAGGAACAGGACCGCGTTGGCGATCTCCTCGGCGCGTCCGAAGCGTCCCATCGGGACGTGGACCATCCGCCGCGCCGCCTGCACCGGGTCTGCGGCATACAGCTCACGGAGCAGCGGCGTATCGATCGGCCCTGGGCACAGCGCGTTGACCCGCACCCCCCTGGCTGCGAACTCGACCCCGAGCTCGCGAGACAACGCCAGCACCCCGCCCTTGGAAGCCGTGTAGGCGATCTGGGAGGTGGCCGAGCCGAGCACGGCCACGAACGAGGCCGTGTTGATGACCGAGCCACCGCCGCCCTGCAGCAGATGGGGAATGCCGTGCTTGCAGCACAAGAACACGCTGCGCAGGTTGGTGGCCTGCACGTGCTCCCAGACCTCGAAGTCGGTGTCGAGCACCGAGGCGTCCTCAACCGGGGAGATGCCCGCGTTGTTGAAGAGAACGTCGACTCGGCCTAGCTCCTCGCGTACGCGCGTGTAAATGCCGGCGACCGATGGCTCGTCGGTGAGGTCGGCGGTCAGCGCGAGCTCGCCCACGTCGTGCTCGAGCACATCCACGCCGACCACCCGCGCCCCCTCGCGCGCGAACACGCTGGCGGTGGCGCCCCCGATCCCGCCGGCCGCCCCGGTGATCACGCAGACCTTGCCCTCGAGCCGGCTCATCCGGCGGTCGCGAAGAAGATCGACTTGACCTCGGTGTAGGCGTCGAGCGCGTGGGGGCCGAGCTCGCGGCCGTAGCCAGATTGCTTGAAGCCGCCGAACGGGGTGGCCACCCGGACCGAGGTGTTGGAGTTGATCGAGAGCACGCCGGCGTCGAGTGCGCGGGCGGTGCGCAGCGCGCGGGCGCCGTCACGGGTCCAGATCGACCCCGAAAGACCGTAGATCGTGTCATTGGCCAACCTCAGCGCCTCCTCGTCATCTGCGAACGGGATAACCACCGCCACGGGCCCGAAGATCTCCTCGCGCGCGGCGCGGTCCTCGGGCGCCACCGGGCACAGCACGGTGGGCGCAAACCAGTACCCGCGACCGTCGGGGGCCGCCCCCCGGATCGCGACCGGCGCCCCTTCGGGCACAAACGACGAGACCGTCTCGCGCTGTCCGGCCGAGATCAGCGGCCCCATCTCGGTGCTCTCGTCCAGCGGGTCGCCGACCCGCACGCCCGTGACGGCGCCCTCGAGCAAGCCCATGAACTCGTCCAGCACCGAGGCCTGCACGAGGAGGCGAGACCGCGCACAGCAGTCCTGGCCCGCGTTGCCGAACATTGCCCCCGGGGCGCTCGCGGCCGCGGCCTCGAGGTCGGCGTCGGCGAACACGATATTCGGGGACTTGCCGCCCAGCTCGAGCGTGACGCGCTTGATCGTGGTGGCGGCGCCGGCGGCGATCGAGCGTCCGACTTCGGTCGAGCCCGTAAACGCGATCTTGGCCACGTCCGGGTGCTCGACCAGCCGCCGGCCGCACTCGCTGCCGGGACCAGCGACGACGTTGACCACGCCTTCGGGCAGCCCCGCCTCGAGCGCGAGCTCGGCGAAACGCAGGGCGCTCAGTGGCGTCAGCTCAGCTGGTTTCAAAACCACCGTGTTGCCGGCCGCGAGGGCGGGTCCGAGCTTCCAGCCGGCGATCACGAGCGGGAAGTTCCAGGGCACGATCAGACCCACCACGCCGAGCGGCTCGCGCACCGTCCAGGCCTGACCTCCGCTGACCGGGATCGAGTCGCCGAGCAGGCGCTCGGGGGCGCCCGCGTAGTAGCCGATCGTCTCGGCCACCATGTCCATCTCGCCGCGCGCGTCGCCGATCGGCTTGCCGGCGTTGCGGGCCTCGAGCTGGGCGAGCTCCTCGCGATGGTCAGCGATCGTTTCGGCCAGCCGGCGCAGGAGCACCGCGCGATCGCCGGGGGCCACCGCGCGCCAGGCGGGGAACGCCGCCTTGGCCCGGGCCACGGCCCGGTCGACATCCTCGGCATCGGCGCGCGGGATCTCCTCGAGCACCGCCTCGGTGGCGGGCTCGATCACGGTCAGAGTGCTCCCCATGACCGCTACAGATCAGACGCAGCCGCGGGCGCCGGGCCGGCCACCGGGACGCCGTCGTCGGCGAACTCGATCGTCCGGATCGGACCCTTGAAGGTGCGCCGCGCGCTGAGCAGGTACCACAGCGTCACCCCCGCCATCACAATGATCGTGACCAGCGGCGCGTAGTTGAACGACGACCAGCTGAACGTATTTCCGAACGGGACGGCCGCGGGCGTGAACGGCAGGCAGAAGATGATCACGCACAGCGCCACCCAGACGATCGCGACCAGGTTCACCCACTTGTATTTGCGGCCCAGGGTCCATGGGCCGGGGTCGAACGCGTCGCCCATCCGCCACCGCAGGAAGATGGGAATCGTGTAGGCGATGTAGAGCCCGATCACCGAGATCGAGGTGACCGCGAGGAAGGCGACGGGGAGGCCGGCGTGGTTGCCCTTGTAGGCCGGAATCGTGATGATGAATGCGAATGCGGCCACGAACACCACGGCCCAGGTAGGGGTGCGATTCTTGCCCAGCCGCCGCCACAGGTTGTGGCCCGGGACAGCGCCGTCCCGGGAGAACGCAAACGTCATCCGCGAGGCGCTGGTGACACACGCCATCCCGCAGAAGATCTGACCGATGGTCGCGATCACGAGCACGGCCTTGGCGGCGGCCGTGCTGAGCGCTGACTCGATGACCGACTGCGACGTCCCCCCGGCGGCGCTGATCTGGCTCACGTGCGTGGCCGCGAAGGTCAGCGCGAGCAGCACCATCCAGCCGAAGATGGCGGAGTAGAACACCGAGCGCCAGACGCCCTTGGGCGCGGCCATGGCAGCGTCATGAGTCTCCTCAGAGATGTGGGCCGAGGCGTCGTAGCCGGTGATCGTGTACATCGTCAGCAGGAACCCGAGAGGCAGCACGTAGAACCAGTACATGTGAGTGCTGAAGCCCGAGAGGTTGATGCGATGCCCGAACACGAAGCTGAAGCTCTGGTGGTGACTGGGAACCGCCACCAAGATCACGATGATCACCAGCACGCCGATCACGTGCCACCAGACCGAAACCTGGGTGAGCATCGCCACCAGGTGCGAGGAGAAGATGTTGATCACGGCGTGCAGGATCAGGATCAGCGCGAACAGCACGAACGTGTGGTGCAGCGAAGCGGACACGCTTGTGGTCGCGAAGTTGGTGATGAAGTGCAGCCCGTAGAAGGACAGCGTCGAGTTCAAAAAGGTAGCCGCTGCGTAGTCGACTGACGCGGTCACGGCGACCAGCCCGACCAGGTTGAACCACCCGGTGAACCAGCCCCAGCCGGGGCCGCCGAGCTTCGACGACCAGTAGTAGATCCCGCCCGCGGTCGGCATCGCCGAGGCGAGCTCGGACATCGAGAAGGCGACCAGCAGGATGAACACGCTGATGATCGGCCACCCGAGCGAGATCGCGATCGGGCCGCCGTTGAGCCAGGCCTGGCCGTAAGTGGTGAAGCAGCCCGCCAGGATCGAGATGATCGAGAACGAGATCGCGAAGTTGGAGAAGCCGCTCCAACCCCGCTTCAGCTCCTGCTTGTAGCCGAGCTCGGCTAGGCGTTGCTCGTCGGCGGACAGCGACTCAGTGCCAGCGCTCATGCGGTCCCCTCGGTAAAAGGTCTGCAGGTCCGTCCTTCAATCGCGGCAAAATATGTGGCGGCGGCCACGAAGTCAAGTGGCGCGGGCCGAATCTCCGTGCAAATTCGGGGTCCGGAGGCGAGCCTCAGGGCGTCTGGATGGCGTCGAGAGGTGGCAGCAGACCGGCCAAAACGTGCTCGGTCCCCCGCACGTGGTCGGCCATCTCGCGCGCCGCTCCGGGGACATCCCCGAGCCGGACGGCAGCCAGCAGCCGGCGGTGCTGGAGGTTGGAGGAATGCAGGACCTGGGGCGGGTGGGCGATCAGCGAGATCAGTCCGCTCATCGCGCCCTGGACCTCGGTCATCGTCGTCACCAGGCGCGGGCAGTCGGTGACTTCGGCGAGCCCTACGTGGAGGCGGATATCGGCTTGGCGGTAGGCAGCGAAATCCTCGAGCATTCCGTCGATGGCCACGGCGAGCTGATCGAGGGCGTCGAGCCGCTCGGGCTGAGCCCGCTCGGCGGCCAGCGCCGCGATCCCGGTCTCGACCGCCATCCGCTCGTCGCACAGCCCGCGCCAATGGGCGATCAGCTCCGCTGAGGGAGGCGGCGCGGGCGGGAGCGGGTCAGCCACGAAGGTCCCGCCGCCGCGACCGCGCAGCGCGTGCAGGTGGCCGCTCTGACCCAGAGCGACCAGCGCCTGACGCAGCGTCGAGCGGGCGATGCCCAGCCGGCTGCACAGCTCGCGCTCGGCCGGCAGCTTCGTGCCCGGGGGCAGCAGACCGAGTCGAATCGCGGTCCCGAGGCGGTCGACTGCCTCCTCGAACGCGGTCTGGGAACGGACCGGGGCAAAGATCGTGTCCAGCGCGCTGGCGGCGGCTAGAGACGCGCGGACGTCGGTCGTCATCACCATCGCTCCCCAATGTTCCCCGCCACTAGAGCCGCTCGAAACCTCGCACGCGCTCCCAGTCGGTCACCGCGGACTCAAACGCGGCGAGCTCGACATCGGCGGCATGCACGTAGTGAGCGACGACCTCATCGCCGAAGGCGGCGCGGGCCACAACGCTTGAGGCGAACAGATCCCGGGCGTCGCGTAGCGTGCTCGGCAGGCGCGGCTTGTCTTCGGCCAGGTAGGCGTTGCCCTCGTAGGCGGGCTCGAGCTCGAGACCCTCGTCGACTCCGTGGAGCCCGGCGGCGATGATCGCGCTCAGCGCGAGGTAGGGGTTGAGGTCCGCGCCCCCGGCCCGGTTCTCGAAGCGCAGCCCGCCGCCGTGGCCCACCACGCGCAGCGCACAGGTGCGGTTATCGGTCGCCCACGCGACCGCCGTGGGGGCGAATGAGCCCGCCACGTAGCGCTTGTAGGAGTTGATGTTTGGGGCCGAGAACAGCGTCAGCTCGCGCAGGCAGGCGAGCTGACCGGCCAAAAAGGATTCGAACACCTTCGGATCGCGCGCGAAGATCATGCCGTCGTCATCGCAGAGCGAGAAGTGGATGTGGCACGAGCTGCCCTCGCGCTGGTTGAACTTGGCGATGAAGCTGATCGCCATCCCCTCCTGGGCGGCGATCTCCTTGGCGCCGTTCTTGTAG
>JBOGYN010000633.1:0-11684 GCA_050696855.1 Solirubrobacteraceae bacterium
TCCCAGGCCCAACCGGGCCGCTGGGGCGGCTCGTGTCTCCGAGCCCAACCGGGCCCGGGACGACGAGCGGCGGCGGGTTGGTCGGGGCGTGCCGCGCCGGGCCCGGGGGGTGGGCAGCACACGACAACCCCCCAGGTCGACGACGGCGCTCGCCGTGCTGGGCCCGCTCACTTGCGCTGAGCGCGCGGGTCGGCGTCGCCGGCACGGCTGACCCTAGACTCTCGCGTCCGATGACCGATCTCGCATCGACTACCCGCTACGACCCCGGCGACGTCGAGCCGCGGATCATGAAGAAGTGGCTTGATTCCGGGCTCTTTCATCCTCCCGCCGAGGGCAGCGCGGAGGAGAACTACTCGATCGCGATCCCGCCGCCCAACGTGACCGGCGCGCTGCACATGGGCCACGCGCTCAACAACACGATCCAGGACTGCCTGGCGCGCCGCGCTCGCCAGATCGGCCGGCGCACGAAGTGGATCCTGGGGACCGATCACGCCGGCATCGCCACCCAGACTCAGGTCGAGCGGGCGCTGGAACGAGAGGGACTGAGCCGGACCGAGCTCGGCCGCGAGCAGTTCGTGCAGCGCGTCTGGGAATGGCGGCAGCAGTACGGCGGCACGATCATCGAGCAGCTCGAGCGCCTCGGGGCTTCGGCTGACTACGCCGAGGAACGCTTCACGCTTGACGAGGCCTACGCCCAGGCGGTGCTCAAGGTGTTCGTGGCCCTGTACGAGAAGGGCTACATCTACCGCGACCGCTATCTGGTCAACTGGGACCCGGGGTCGGGCTCGGCGATCTCCGATCTCGAGGTCGAGCCCCGCGAGGTCACCGACACCCTCTACTACATCGATTACCCTCTGGCCTCGGGCTCGGGGGCGATCACGGTGGCCACCGTCCGTCCCGAGACGATGCTCGCCGACACCGCGATCGCGGTTCACCCGGGCGACGAGCGCTACCGACGGCTGATCGGCGAGAAGGCGATCCTGCCGCTGGTCGGGCGCAAGCTGCGGATCATCGCCGACGAGTACGTCAAGCCCGAGTTCGGTACCGGCGCGCTCAAGATCACCCCCGCGCATGATCCCAACGACTTCGAGATCGGCCGCCGTCATGGCCTCGGCCAGCCGCAGGTGATCGGTGAGGACGGGCGGATCACCACCGAGGCCCCCGAGCGCTTCGCCGGGCTGCCGGTCGCCGAGGCCCAGCAGGCGGTGATCGCCGAGCTCGAGGCCCAGGGTCTGATCGCCCGGACCGAGGCGCTGACTCACACCGTGCCCTTCTCGCACCGGTCGGGCGAGCGGATCGAGCCCCTGATCTCATTGCAGTGGTTCATGGCCATGGATGAGCTCGCCAAGCCGGCGATCGAGGCCGTGACCAGCGGCCGGGTGCGCTTTCACCCCGCCAATCACCAGCGCGTCTACTTGGACTGGATGGAGAACATCCGCCCGTGGTGCATCTCGCGCCAGCTCTGGTGGGGCCACCGGCTGCCGGTCTGGTACCGCGGCCCCGAGACTCACGTGGGGGCCAAGGCGCCGCGGGGGGAGGGGTGGACCCGCGATCCTGATGTGCTCGACACCTGGTTCTCGAGCGCGCTGTGGCCGTTCGCCACCCTCGGCTGGCCCGAGGAGACACCGAACCTGCGCGCGTTCTACCCGACCGATGCCCTGGTCACCGGCCGCGACATCATCTTCCTCTGGGTGGCGCGGATGATCATGATGGGGCTCGAGTTCACCGGCTCAGAGCCGTTCTCCGACGTCCATATCACCGCGATCATCCAGGCTCCCGACGGCCGCCGCATGTCCAAGTCCCTCGGCACCGGAATCGACCCCCTTGACCTGATCGAGGGTGGTCCCCGGCCGCCCGTGTTCGCCTCGGGCGGCAAGCCCGCGGGCGATTTTCCCGCCTACGGCGCCGACGCCGTCCGCTGGGGACTGCTGGCCATGTCCTCCGGGCAGGACGTGCGCTTCTCTGAGGACAAGGTGGCCCAGGGTCAACAGCTGACCAACAAGCTCTGGAACGCGGCCCGGCTGATCCTGCTCGGGGTCGAGGGGGCCGGGTCCGATTCTCGGCCGGCGGTGGCCCCGAGCGAGCCCGAGGACCGCTGGATCCTGTCGCGGCTGGCGCGCGCTCAGGCAGAGGTCTCGGAGCGGATCGACCGCTACGACTTCTCGCACGCCGCGCTCGCCCTCTACGACTTCATCTACGGCGAGCTGTGTGACTGGTACCTCGAGCTGGTCAAGCCCCGTCTGCGGGCTCGGGCGCCCGAGCTCCGCCCCACGCTCCTGCACGTGCTGACCGAGACCATCGCCCTCGCGCATCCGCTGATCCCGTTTGAGACCGAGGAGATCTACGCCCACATCCCGGGGGTCGAGGGCCTGCTCGCGGCGAGGGTGACGAGTGAGCCCGGCGCTCCTGATGCCGCGGCCGAGGAGGGGATCGGCCAGGTGATCGAGGCCGTCCAGGCGCTGCGCGCCTGGCGCGATCTGGCCGAGGTCAAGGCCGGCTCGGTGCTCGCCGCCCAGCTGCGCGCCACCGGTTACGAGGACACCGCCGAGCATCTCGCCCGACTCGCCCGGCTGGATTTCGCGGCCGGCAACGGCGCCAAGACGGCCGCGAGCGTGCCGATCCCCGGCGGCAGCGTGGAGATCCTGGCTAACGGCGGTCTCGATCTGGGCGCCGCCGAGCGCAAGCGCTCCGAGCGCCGGGCCGAGCTCGAGGTCGAGATCGAGCGCGCGGAGCGCAAGCTCGCCAACCAGAGCTTTGTGGCCAAGGCGCCCGAGGCGGTGGTGGCGGCCGAGCGGGAGAAGCTCGACCGCCTGCGCGCGGCGGCCGAGTCGCTGTGAACCAGGCGGGGGGCGGGTCAGTGAGGAGGACGCGGTGAACGCGCAGCAGGCCGAGCGCTACCTGCTGTCGCTGGAGCTGTTCGGCATGCGCTTCGGCCTGGACCGGATGCGCCGCCTGATGACGGCCCTGAACCATCCCGAGCGCCGCTTTGACTCGATCCATGTAGTCGGCACCAACGGCAAGTCCTCGACCGTGCGGATGATCGCCGCGATCCTGGCCAAACACGGGTTGCGCACCGGCGCCTACCTGTCCCCGCACCTGGTCTCCTTCGGGGAGCGGATCCGCGTCGACGACACTGACCTCGAGCCGGCCCGCTTCGCCGCCGCTGTCACGCGTGCCGCTCGGGCCGCCGAGCTGGTGGACCGCTCAGCGCCCAGCGACGACCGCGTCACCCAGTTCGAGGCCCTGACCGCGGCGGCGTACTCCGAGCTGGCCGAACAGGGGGTGGAGGTGGCGGTGATCGAGGCCGGATTGGGCGGTCGCTATGACGCCACCAACGTGATCCCTTCGCGGGTCCAGGTTCTGACCAGTGTCGGCCTCGAGCACACGCGCTGGCTGGGCCCGACGCTGACCGACATCGCGGGTGAAAAGCTCGCCGTGGTCAACCGCTCGGCCACCCTGGTGCTCGGCGCGGGCCTCGACCCCGAGGTCCGGCGCGTGGCCGACGGCGTGGCCGCCGAGCGCGACGCGGAGACCATCACCGCCGGTACCGATGCCGGAGTGCCAGTCGGCGCTCCGGGCGCCTACCAGCGCCGCAACTTCGCCCTGGCCGTTGCCGCCGCCCAGGCTTTCCTGGGCGAGCTCGACGATCAGGCGGTGGCCGCAGCGGCCGCCGAGGTCCGCGTGCCCGGCCGGCTGCAGCAGGTGGACAGCAAACCTCTCACCCTGGTCGACGGGGCCCACAATCCGGATGGGATGCGGGCTCTGGTGCAATCTCTGAGCGAGCTCGTGGGTCGCCATGAGCCGACCGTAGCCGTGCTCTCGATCCTCGAGGATAAGGACGCGGCCGGGATGCTCAGCGCGCTCTTGCCGGCCTGTAATGCGCTGATCGTCACGAGCAGTCAGAATTCCCGGGCCTTGCCCCCCGCCACCCTGTTGTCGCTCACCTCCCAGCTGAACGGTCCGCCGGCCGAGATCGTCCCCGAGCCCCGGCGAGCGCTCGCCCGCGCCCGGGAGCTGGCTGGCCCGGCCGGCCTGGTGATCGCGACCGGCTCCATTTATCTGATCGCTGATCTGCTCGCTCCGGCGCGCGGCCAACGGGCTTCGATCCTGTGAACGAGCCCGACGATCAGCCCCGCTTGCTGACCATGATCGGGGTGGTGGCGCTGGGCGTGGCGGTCGTGATCCTGGTCTTCTTCGGTATCGGATACCTTTTCGGACGCGTTTTCCTGTAGCAATCCTCACGCACGCGACGAGGAATGGAGCCCTCGACGGCGTACCTAGAGGAGCGACATCGTCGCGGCGCCCACTACACTCGCCTCCTTAATGCTGCCCTACGCAATCTTTGGCATTCACAACAGCGCGCTGAATCTGGCGGTCGAGCTGGTCGTCCTTTTCCTGGTCGTGATCTGGCTGGCCCTGGTCTATTGGACCTACGCCGACGCCCGGCGGCGGATCGCCGATCCGCTGCTGATCGGGTGTGCGACCGCCGCCTCGTTGTTCCCGTTTGTGGGGACGATCGTCTACATGATCGTGCGTCCGCCCGAGTACCTGGATGACGTGCGCGAGCGCGAACTCGAGATGCAGGCCGCCGAGGCCCGGCTGGCCGAACTTGGCTACCACCTGTGTCCTCACTGCGACTACGAGGTGGAGAAGGACTTCTTGCGCTGCCCCAACTGCATGCGCAAGCTGAAGGACCCGTGCCAGTCGTGCGGGCGTCCGCTCGATCCGACGTGGAAGGTCTGTCCGTTCTGCGAGACGGAGATCGGCGTGGCAGCGCCCGCCCCGAGGCGCCAGCGCCGGCGTCCTCGCGAGGCGGCCCCCTCGGAGACTGCCGCCGAGCAGCCTTCGACGACCTGATCCGCACCCCTCTCAGGAAGGACCGCCGCCGTGGAGCGCACGCTCATCCTCGTCAAGCCCGATGCCTTTGCCCGCAACCTGACCGGGGAGATAATCGCCCGGTTCGAGCGCAAGGGACTGCGCCTGGCCGCGCTGAAGCAGATGACCATGTCCCGCGACCTGGCTGCTCAGCACTACGCCGAGCACGAGGGCAAGCCGTTCTACGGTGAGCTGGTGGACTTCATCACCTCGGGGCCGCTGGTCGCGATGGTGCTCGAGGGTGAGCACACGGTCGTCGCCGCCCGGCAGGTGATCGGCGCCACCAACCCGCTCGAGGCCAATACCGGCTCGATCCGCGGCGACTACGCGCTCGCGGTCGGCCAGAACATGGTCCACGGCTCCGACGCGCCTGAGTCGGCGGCGCGCGAGGTGGCCCTGTTCTTTCCCGACCTCTGATCCTCGCCTCGCGCTCGCCCCAGCGACGCGACATCCTGACTCAGATCGGGGTGCAGTTCGAGATCCGCGTGCCCGCCGTGGAGGAGCTGACCTCCGGGCCGCCCGAGGAGGTGGTGCTCGAGAATGCCTACCGCAAGGCGGCCGCGGTCGCGGCCGACGCCGACCCCGACGGTCCAGCCGTGCTCGGGGTGGACACGATTGTGGCCCTGGGCGCGACGATCTACGGTCAGCCCCGCGACGAGGCCCAGGCGGCGCAGATGCTGACCGCGCTCGGCGGGCGGACCCACCGGGTCCTGAGTGGCGTGTGCGTGATCGCGGCGGGCCGCCCGGTGACCGCGGTGGCCGTGACGGCGGTCGAGTTTCGCTCCCTGCCCCCCGACCTGCTCAGCTGGTATCTGGCCACCGGCGAATGGCACGGGCGAGCGGGCAGCTACGCGATCCAGGGTCGCGGCGCCGTGCTGGTGAGCCGAATCGAGGGCGACTATCTCAACGTCGTCGGCCTGCCCGTGAGCACGCTGTTCGAGCTCGCCCCGGACCTGATCGCGCCCTGATCCGGCGGTCGGTGACCGAATTTCCAGGGTTTTTCCCCCGTTAGACCCCCTTACGGCAGGTCTGGACCCGAAGCCTTTCGATACACTCACCGTCGGACGGAGCTGGCAGCCAGGTGCGGTCAAGTCTGCTTATCGCCGCCTCGTCCACGCTTCCAGCTACCTACTTTCAATATGGGCTTCTTTACGTATCTGACCGGTTTCGGCGGCCGCGACATGGCGGTCGACCTCGGCACGGCCAACACCCTCGTCTACGTACGGGGCCGGGGGATCGTGCTGTCTGAGCCGAGCGTGGTGGCGGTTGATTCCCGCACCGGCGAGGTGCATGCGGTGGGGATCGAGGCCAAGCGGATGCTGGGGCGCACGCCGGGCACGATCTCGGCCATCCGGCCGCTCAAGGACGGGGTGATCGCCGACTTCGAGGTGACCGAGGAAATGCTCCGTCACTTCATCCAGAAGGTCCACCAGAACCGCTGGGCGCATCCGCGCGTCGTGGTCTGCGTCCCCAGCGGCGTGACCGGGGTCGAGAAGCGGGCCGTCGAGGAGGCCTGCCTCTCCGCTGGGGCCCGCCAGGCCTACCTGATCGAGGAGCCGATGGCGGCTGCGATTGGGGCCGGGCTGCCAGTGGGCGAGCCGACCGGCTCGATGGTGGTCGACATCGGCGGCGGGACCAGCGAGGTGGCGGTGATCTCGCTGGGCGGAATCGTTGTCTCCCAGTCCATTCGGGTGGGCGGCGACGAGCTCGACGAGGCGATCATCAACTACGTCAAGCGGGAGTACAAGCTTTTGATCGGCCAGCAGACCGCTGAGGAGGTCAAGCTCGAGATCGGCTCGGCGTTCAAGATGCCCGAGGAGGTTCAGGCCGAGATCCGGGGACGGGACATGGTCTCCGGATTGCCCAAGACAGTGATCCTGACCAGCGAGGAGATCCGGGGCGCGCTCGAGGAGCCGGTGTCCCAGATCATCGACGCCGTCAAGCAGACGCTCGACCGGACTCCACCCGAGCTCGCCTCAGACATCATGGATCGTGGCATTATGCTGGCCGGAGGCGGTTCGCTGCTACAGGGCATAGAGGAGCGTTTGCGTCATGAGACGCAGATGCCCGCGCACCTGGCGGAGTCTCCGCTGACGTGTGTCGCCGTCGGGTCAGGACGTTCGCTTGAGGAGTTCGAAGCGATCCACCGTTCCAGCAAGAATTCGCGCAACCGTCGTCGCCGGTACTAGGTTCATCGAGAATCAAGCCTGCCGGAGCGTTCGGAGCAAACTTGAGGACACATAACTCGTGCATGACAAACAGGTTCGCCGTCGACGTGCAGTGCTTGCGTTGCTCGTCGGCATCTCCCTGATCCTGCTCACCGCCTACTTCGGCGAGTCGCCTTCCAGTCCGCTGCATAACGTGCAGCGGGGAATCGTCGAGGTCATCTCGCCGATCCAGTCTGGGGCGAGCAAGGTCCTCTCGCCGGTCAAGGACATCGCCGGCTGGTTCTCGGACACGCTGCAGGCCAAGTCCCAGCGCGATCAGCTGCGCAAGCAGGTCGCCAAGCTCACCCGCCAGGCTGACTACTACCAGCAGCAGGCGATCCTCGCCCAGCAACTCCAAAAGCAGGTGGGGCTCGACGCCAGCAACTCGATCAGTGCCTATCAGCCGGTGGGGGCCAACGTGATCGGTCGCGATCCCACGCTCTGGTATCAGACCATCACCGTCGACCGGGGCTCAGACGACGGGATCAGCCTCAACGATCCCGTCACCGGGGACGGCGCCCTGATCGGCAAGGTGACCACCGTCGACGCGACGGTGTCGATCGTCACCCTGATCACCGATCACACCTACGCCGTCACGGCGCAGGTGCTCAACGGCAGCGGCGACACCGGCGTGCTCGTCCCCGCGGTCGGCACCCCCGGCCAGATGCTGCTCCAGGACCTGCCGGCCCACGCCTCGATCCAGAAAGGCGACCAGGTCGTCACGGCCGGGTTCAAGGACCCGTCCAATCCGGCGCTGAACTCGCTCTACCCACCCGGCCTGCCGATCGGCCAGGTCTCTGACGCCAGCCAGAACAACCTCCTCAACAACCAGCAGGTCTCGGTGCTGCCGACGGCGAGCATCCGGCACTTGTCCGGCGTCCAGATCCTGACCCGGCCGCACGCCGGCACTGCGCGGGCCCAGGTGCGAGGCGCCGGATGAGGCCCTCGCTCAAGCTGCCGCTGCGCCTGATCGGGCTGGCTCTGGTGACCGTAGTCGTCCAGGAGTCGGCCGTGTCCCAGATCTCGATCTTCGGGATCAGCGCCGACCTGACGCCGCTCGTGGTCATGTCGGTCGGGCTGCTGGCCGGCTCGATGCCGGGCGCGATCATGGGCTTCGGGACCGGTCTGCTGGTCGACACCGTGCTCGTGCAGACGCTGGGGATCACCTCGCTGCTCTACATCCCGATCGGCTACTGGGCCGGGCGGCTGCGCGAGCTGCGCGATCCCGCCCACGGCCTGGTCCCGCTCGCGGTCGGCGCAACCGCCACCGCCGTGACCGGGATCGGGATGACCGTCATCCAGTTCCTGCTCGGCGTCGATTCGCCGGTTAGTTGGCTGCTGCTCCAGCAGATCTTCGTGACCGTGCTGGTCAACACCCTGATCGCGCTCCCCCTGTACGCGTTGGTGCGCCGGATCGTGTTGCCCGCGTTGCCCGACGATCCGCGGCGCCGGCGCCGCCGGGCCTACACCACCGGTGGCCTGAGCCCGCTGCAGTCGCCGTCCCGGCGGCTGGGCCCGATGACCCGAGGTTCGTCGCAGTGATCCAGGTACCCGAGGATCGCCGGCCGCCGATGACTCCCCAGCTGGCGCTGCGCGTCGCCGTCGTCGGGAGCTTCGCGCTGGCCATGTTCGCGATCATCTTCTTCCGTCTGTGGTTCCTGCAGGTCCTCTCCGGCGACCAGTACCTGCACGCGGCCACGGTCAATCGGGTCCGCAACATCGCTGTCGCCGCCCAGCGCGGCGACATCCTCGACCGCAGCGGCAACATCCTGGTCGACAGTCGCCAGGCGCTCGCGGTCCAGATTTCCCCCACCGACCTGCCCCCGTCGCCGGCCGCCCAGCGGGCCCTCTACCGGCGTCTGGCCCAGGTGCTCCAGATGCCCACCAAGCGCCAGCGCTGCTCGGTCCCGGGGGTGGGGGTGCGGCGCCTGGCTCCGGTCCCCTGCGACGTGGCCAAGCAGCTGGCGATCCTGCCCTACGCCAACGTGACGCTCAAAACCGACGTCGCGCGGCAAGTCCAGTTCTATCTGGCCGAGAACCAGAACCAGTTCCCGGCCGTGACCGTGCGAAAGATCTACGTGCGCAAGTACCCGCTCGGCGGTCTCGCCGCCCAGCTGTTCGGCACCGTGGGCCCGATCAACGCCCAGGAGGTCAAACAGAAGGCCTATCGGGGGATCTCGGCCAACGCGGTCATCGGCCAGGCGGGGCTCGAGGCGGCGTATGACCACTTCCTGCGCGGGAGCGACGGCGCCGAGACCGTCCAGGTCGACTCGCTTGGCCACCCCACGGGCCGGATCTCGCAGACGTCTCCGGTGGCCGGCCATAACCTGGCGCTGTCGCTGGACGAGAAGCTCCAGCGCGTTGGCCAGAACGCTCTGCAGAACTCGCTCAACTCTAATTACCCGGCCAACGGCGGGGCGTTCGTGGCCATGAACCCCCAGGACGGATCGATCTACGCGATGGGCTCGCTGCCGACCTACAACCCGGGCGTGTTCACCTCGAATTTGTCCAAGACCAACTACGACCGCTTGATCTCCAAGACCAACAACTACCCGCTTATCAACCGCGCGATCGACAGCGCCGGCCCCACCGGCTCCACCTTCAAGCCGATCACCGCGACGGCGGCGCTCCAGAGCGGCAACTGGACAACGGGCTCGATCTACGACGACACGGGCTCCTATTGCACCTCCCCCGGGGTCTGTCGTAAGAACGCGGGCGGGGCCGCCTACGGTCCGCTCGACCTCCGCAACGCGCTCCGCGTCTCGTCGGACACTTTCTTCTACAACCTGGGCGGCCGGACCAACGTCGCCCATCCGCTCAGCCAGCCCCAGGGGGGTTCGCTGCAGAAATGGGCGCAGAAGTTCGGGATCGGTCAGCCGACGGGGATCGATCTTCCCGGCGAGCTGACCGGCACCCTGCCCTCGCCGGCCTGGCGCGCGCACCGCGACCAGCTGGAGCTCCAGTGCGAACATGCCACCGGGCCGTACAAGGGCAAGCCCAAGCACGCCAGCTGCGGGCTCGCCGACGGGCGTCCGTGGTCGATCGGCGACAACATCAACCTTGCCGTCGGCCAGGGCGACGTGCAGGCCACGCCCCTCCAGCTCGCCGTCGCCTACGCGGCGCTGGCCAACAACGGGAAGATCGTGCGTCCCCATGTGGGTCTCTCGATCCAGACCCAGAACGGGACCGTGCTGCAGAACATCAACCCGCCGCCCTCGCGATACATCAACATCAACCCGCTCTACCTGGAGACGATCCGCGCCGGCCTGCGGGACGCGGCCTCGCAGCCCGGCGGCACCTCGGCCGACGTGTTCTCCAAGTTCCCCGAGCAGGTCTACGGCAAGACGGGGACCGCACAGTACAACGGTCAGCAGGACTACTCCTGGTACGCCTGCTTCGTACCGGCCACCGCGACGACCAAGCCGATCGTCGTGGTCGTGCACGTCGAGCAGGGCGGCTTCGGAGCCGTGGCCGCCGCGCCGGTGGCGCGCCAGATCCTGTCGCAGTGGTTCTTCGGTAAGCCGGGCCCGTACCTGGTGGGGAGCTCCAAGACACTGTGAGCGCGACGCCGATCCAGCCCGGTGAGGAGGTCGCCCTGGCGCGGCCCCGGATCATGCTCAGGCTCGACCCCCTGCTGCTCCTGGGGGCGCTGGGACTGATCGCCTGCTCACTGATCACGCTGCACGACGCGATCCACAACACCGCGCTGATGGACCGCCAGGCGATCTACGCGGGCCTCGGCCTGGTCGTGGTCCTGATCCTCAGCCGGATCGACTATTCGCGGTTGCGGGAGTACAAGTTCGGCCTGTTCGGAGCCATGGTGGCCCTGAACCTGGTGGTGTACGGGATGCCGCCGATCGCCAACGCCCACCGGTGGATTCCGCTCGGGTTGATGGAGTTCCAATCCTCGGAGTTCGGCAAGGTGCTCGTGATCGTGGCCCTGGCCGCTTTCGCGGTCGACCGCTCGCGGCGGCTGCAGGAGCGCCGGACGACGGCGCGGATCATGCTGCTGGCCCTGGTCGCCGCGATGCTCGTGATTCCCCAGCCCGACCTCGGGACCGGCATGGTCTACGTGGCCATCGGCTTCAGCGTGCTGTTCTTCGCCGGCACTCCCTGGAAGCAGCTCACCGGCCTCGTGGTCCTGTTCGTGGCCGCGCTCTCGTTTGCCCTGGCGGCCGCGCCCGCCCTCGGCCTGCACCCCCTCAGCCATTACCAGGAGCAGCGCCTGGTGGGATTCCTGAATCCGTCCAGTGACCCCCAGGGCGCGACCTACAATATTCACCAGTCCCTGATCGCAATCGGATCGGGGCAGAAGACCGGTCGCGGGGTCTACGCGACCCAGACCACTCAGGGTTTCCTCTCGGCCCGGGACACCGATTTCGTGTTCGCGGCCGTGGGCGAGACCTATGGATTCGTCGGCGCCGCGATCGTGCTGTCGCTCTACGCCCTGCTGATCTGGCGGACGCTGCGAATCATGACCATGGCCAAGAACCTGTACGGCACGCTGATCGCCGGCGGCATCCTCGCGATGTTCATGTTCCAGGTCTTCGTCAACGTCGGAATGACGATCGGGATCATGCCCATCACGGGCGTCCCGTTACC
>JBOGYN010000634.1:0-1620 GCA_050696855.1 Solirubrobacteraceae bacterium
GCAGCTGGGAGAGCGTGGCGGCGTCGTCCCGCGAGACGCTCCCTCGGCCGGCCAAGCGGGAGCTGGCGTCGCCGAGTGCTTGCTGGCGTCCGGCTAACAATTGGGCTCAAAGCAGAAGAACGCGGGGGGCCGATCGTCTGTGCTGGTTCGGAATGTGATGAAGGAGCCACGTTCGCTGGCGGGACCTGACCGCAAGGTGGTCGGCGCTCCGCGTCGAACAGCAAAGGTCAGGCGCGCGCGGTAACGGCCGCGCGAGCCGGCCATTCGAACAGCAGGGCGCCGACCGCGGGTCACGGTAACGCGCTGGTCACGTCCTGGTCCTGAACCCCGTCTGAGGGAGGATTGATGTTGCACGCTGGACTGGATCTGAGTCGTCGTCGGCTTGATGTCTGCTTACTCTCAGACCACGGCGAGGTGGTCGATCAGGTCGCCGCACCACCTGACTTCGATGGGCTGCGCGGCCTGATAAAGCGCGTTGCGGTGCATCGCGAGCCGGTGTGCGGGGTGATCGAGTCGATGACGGGCGCGCGGTTCGTGCACGACACGCTGGAGGAGCTCGGCTGGGACGTGCGGATAGCTGATGCGCAGAAGGTCAAGGGGCTAGCGCCGTTGGCGTGCAAGACCGATCGGATCGACGCGCAGGTGCTCGCGGTGCTCTCGCATCGCGACCTGGTCCCAGAGATCTGGCTGCCCGATCCGCGAGTTCGTCGCGAGCGCGAGCAGGCGCGGTTTCGGTTGTATCTGGTCCGCCACAAGTCGAGCCTGAAGAACCGGATCCACGCGACGATGATGACCTTCGGGCACCCGTGCCCGGTGACTGACCTGTTCGGCGTCGCGGGTCGCGAGCTGCTTGACCGCCTCGAGGTTCCCCAACCATGGCGGGGGTCGATCGACGCGAGCCTTGATCTGATCGACTACCTCGAGCGTCAGATCGATCAGATCAACCGCCAGCTGCGCGCCGGCGGCGCCGATCACCCCTACGTCCCGTTGCTGCTGACCGTCCCCGGGAATCGGATGGGTGCTGGCGTTCACGATCGCCGCAGAGATCGGTGACATCACCCGGTTCGCGTCAGCCAAGAAGCTGGTCGGCTACACCGGCCTGTGCCCGATCGTGCGCCAGTCCGGCGATAAGGACCACCGCGGCCCGCTATCCAAACAAGGACCGAAGTACCTGCGCTGGGCGATGCTCGAGAGCACCATGCACGCGCTGCGCCACCCCGCCTACCGCGAGCGCTACCAGCGCAACAAACAGCGGCTAGGCAAGCAGCGCGGCGCCAAAGTCGCGCAGATCGACATCGCCAGAAAGCTCACCGAAGCGATCTGGCACATGCTCACCAACAACCAACCGTTCGCACCAGCTCCCGCTCCGGGAGGCGCCACGTTCGTTCTAGCCGCCTGACGGCTCTCTTCGGAATTGCGCCCCCGGAGACGGCCTCCAATGTCACCTGGTCCTCCCGCCGAGGAGGCGATAGAGAGATGAGCGCCGCTCGCCACCCACCAAACCGGACCCGCGAGGCCGCCAAACCCGAACCCAACCCGACTTGACACCCGCTCCTCCTTCATAGAGAACGAGAGCGCGCGTCTCGGGGCGCCCGCTCGCTCGGACCGGCAGAGTGGTGC
>JBOGYN010000635.1:0-3295 GCA_050696855.1 Solirubrobacteraceae bacterium
ATGCGCCACTACCTGATCATTCTGGATGAGCTGTGGCGGGCGCTGATCGCCGGCCGCGGGATGGTCGACCGCACCAACAGCCTGACCCGCCTGAACCGCCAGTGGGGCGTCGGGGTCGTGATGTGCTCGCACACGATCAAAGACCTCCTCTCACTCCCCGATGAGCACGAGCGGATGAAGGCGCTGGGGCTGATCGAGCGATCGGGCATGTTGATCTGCGGAGCGCTCCCACCCGAGGAGATGCCGCGCCTCGCGCTCGCCAAGGACCTCAGCCTCGCCGAGCAACGGCAGCTGATCTCCTGGCAGGACCCGCCCGCCTGGTCAGCGGCGGCCTCGAACGACGCGCCGCCCGGCCGCGGGAACTTCATGATCAAGATCGGCGGAAGGCCGGGGATCCCGTTCCGGGTGACGCTCACCCAGCCCGAAGACCGCCTGCACGACACCAACAAGCTCTGGCACGAGCAGAGCCGACGCGGTGACCTCGAGCCCACACGACACGTCACCACGACGGCCCGGGCCCCGGAGCGCTGAACGGATGCGCCAGGCAGACAGACACGCCACCGGGCCCACGATGCTCTCGCCGCTGCTCGCCGGCACGCTCGCACTGGTGGCGCTCGCCGCCGTCGCCGGGGAAGCCGCCGCGCAGGCCAGCGCGGCGATCGACCACTGGCGCCACCGCCCGCCGCTCGATCCGCTCGCGCTGATCCTCGAGCTCGCCGACGGGCGCACCCACTGGCCATCGGCCGGCACGTCGCTGCTGATCGCCGCCGCCGGCGCCTGTCTGCTACTCCTGACCGGTGTCGTGGCCTGGCGGATGCGGCGCTCGGTGGTCGGCGCGGATCGTGCAGCGCGGCTGCTCGGAACCCGCCGAGGCACCCATCCGGTCTCGCTCGGCAACGCGCGCAAGACGGCGCAGCGGTTTGGGGTCGAGCAGCCCGGGCTTCCGATCGCCCGCGCGGTCGCGGGCGGCGAGACGCTGTATGCGACCTGGGAGGACATGCAATGTGACATCTGGGGGCCACGCAAAGGCAAGAGCACCTCCCGGGCGATCCCGACGGTGCTGGCCGCGCCCGGCGCCGCGTTCGCGACCTCGAACAAGCCCGACCTGTACTCCGCGACCCGCGCGGTCCGCGAGCAGCACGGCCAGATCTGGAACTTCGATCCTGAACAGCTCGCCGCGGGTGAGCCGGACTGGTGGTGGAACCCGCTCACCTACGTCACCAGCGATAGGCGGGCGTTGGAGCTGACCGACGCGTTCGTCGGCGCCTACCGCGACCCTGACGCGCGCCCTGACCCGTTCTTCGATCCCGCCGGCCAAGAGCTCGTCTCGCACCTTCTCCGCGCGGCGGCGATCGCCGAGCGGCCGATCACCCAGGCGTTGTTGTGGTCAACGCGCCCCAACGACGACGAGCCCGCCCGCATCCTGGCCGACCACGGCCTAAAGCTGGCGGCCGCGTCGGTGCTTGACCACGTCCATGCACCGTTTGAGCAGCGCGGCGGGGTGTTCGGCACCGCCCGCCAGATCCTCTCGTTCCTACGCGACCCCGACATCGCCCGCTGGGTCACCACCACCGGGCCAGCCGACCGGCGGGCGCAGCTGGACCTGGCCGCGTTCGTGCAATCCACGGACACGCTGTACCTGCACAGCAAGGAGGGCCAGGGTTCCAGTGCTGGCCTGGTGACCGCGCTAGCGATGGCGCTGTGTGACGCCGCCGAGCAGCTCGCCAAGCGCTCCCGGGGCGGCCGGCTCGCAATCCCGCTCGTGGGGGTGCTGGATGAGGCGGCGAACATCTGCCGCTGGCGCCAGCTTCCCGACCTGTACTCGCATTACGGGTCGCGGGGGATCGCGCTGCTGACGCTGCTTCAGTCCTGGTCCCAAGGCGCGCACGTGTGGGGGCAGACAGGGATGCGCAAGCTGTGGGGCGCCTCCAACGTCCGCGTCTACGGCGGGGGCTCGGCGGAGCACGAGTTCCTCTCCGATCTGGAGAAGCTGATCGGCGAGTACAACCGGCTCGTCTCAAGCCCCAGCACCGTCCGCGCTCCTGGCGGGGGCAGCACCAGCACCAGCTGGCAGCTGACCCCCACGCCGATTCTCACGGTCGCTGACCTGGCCGCGCTGCCGCCAGGCCGGATCATCGTGATGCCCTCCGGCGCACCCCCCGTCCTTGCGGAGCCGATCTACTGGTGGAACACCGGGCAGGCAGCCGAGATCCGCGAGTCGATCAGCACGCATGACCCGCCGGCCGTGCTCGCCCGCCGCCACGCCCCACAACCGTCGCAGGTTTCTCACCCGTGGACGACAACGCCCTGAACAACCCGCCCTTAGAGCCGCAGGACGATCCGGACGGACTTGCTGGCGCGGGGCCGCTCGTTGATCAGACGGTCCGCAGCGTGATCGAGCAGCACATCGCGTCGGTCACACGCAAGACCCTCGACCAGCGCGCCGCCGGACAAAAAATGGACTCGCAGCGAATCGAGCAGCTCGCGATCCAGGCAGCGGAGCGGCAGCTCGCCGAGCTGGCCGACCCGCCCGGCCTTCACTACCTCACGCTCGCCGAATGGGTGGCGGAGTGGCTGTTCCCGGTGTACCGCCGCTCCATCTTGGGCCACGAGCGGGTCTGGTGCCCTGAGTGGTGGCGTCACCCCGAGGCCGTCGCTCGCCTGGAGTCGCTGTGGCGAGCGTGGGAGCACCTGCGCCAGGACGCCGCGACCGGCCTGTCGGTGTGGTTTCGCGACCACGCCGACCACCACATGACCATCCTGCTCGACGCCGACGGCCCATTCAAAGGCTGCGACGGCCACCACTCCGACCGCCCGCTCGAACCGCTCCCGCACGACCCGCCGCCCGACGGCATGTTCGAACCCGACGAGTTCTCTACCGGACCGCACCCGACCCTGACGGCTGCCGGACAGGCGGCGGCTCGCAACGCTGGGCGACCGCGTGAGCACACGATCCGCCGCAGCCGATGAGCCAGCAGCTGCGATCGATCGGCGCGCTCAGCGCCGCGATCGTCGCGGTCATGGTCCTCGGTCTTCCGCTGATGGTGCTCCTCTTGCTCGACCCTAATAGCTCGCAGGCGGCGTGCAGCGGCACGCCGACCGGGCCGGGCCCCACGAGCGTCCCGGGGATCCCGCAGAACCTGCTCCCGATCTTCGAGGGCGCCGGCCAGCAATTTCAGCTCGGCAACGACGGCTGGGCATACCTGGCGGCGCTGAACAACGCCGAGTCCACGTTCGGGACCAACAACGGCCCAGGCACCGGCGTGCTTTCGGGCTCAAACTCGGCCGGGGCGGC
>JBOGYN010000636.1:0-1725 GCA_050696855.1 Solirubrobacteraceae bacterium
GCCTCGTGCAGCGCTGCTGCACATCGACTCCTGCGTCCTTGCCCAGCATCCACCGGTGACACCTCTCGGTGTCGCCGTACTTACGGAACGAACCACTTAGTGGTCGTCTTCCGAAATATGTGGCGAGATTCTGGTGAAGGAGTCATAACGCCCGGCGGCGAATCTAGGAGCGATGTCGCAGACCTCTCCGCACCAGGTGGTCCTTACCGATGAGCAGCGCCAGGCGCTTGAGCGTCGAGCCCGGGCGTACTCGGGACCGCATCGTGACGTGGTACGCGCGAAGGCGATTCTGCTCGCCGCCGAGGGAGTGACGAACACCGAGATCGCGCAGCGGTTAGCCGTCTCGCGCCAGGCGGTGTCGCTGTGGCGAAGACGGTTCTGCCAAGAAGGAGTCCAAGGACTTGAGGAGAGACCGCGGCCGGGTCGGCCGCGGCGTTTTTCCCCCGGCGCAGGTCGCCGAGGTCAAGGCGATGGCGTGCGCGCTGCCCGCAGAGCACGGGGTGCCGCTGTCGCGTTGGTCGACGGCTGAGCTCGCGGTCGAGGCGGTCAAGCGCGGGATCGTCGCGACGATCGCCGCGGTGACGATCTGGCGGTGGTTGCACGAGGACGCGATCCGCCCGTGGAACTACCGCTCGTGGATCTTCCCGCGTGACCCGCAGTTCGCCGAGAGGGCCGGCCGGATCCTCGATCTCTACGAGGGCCGCTGGGACGGAAAGCTCCTTGAGCCCGGCGATTACGTGGTGTGCTGCGATGAGAAGCCTTCGATCCAGGCCCGGGCGCGCAAGCATCCGAGCGAGCCGGCGAAGCCCTCTGGCGACGGGCAGCACGTCGAGCACGAGTACGAGAGGCGCGGCGCGCTGTGCTACCTGGCGGCGTGGGACGTCGGCCGCGCGAAGCTGTTTGATCGCTGCGATGAGAAGGACGGGATCGTCGCGTTTGACAAGCTGATCAAGCAGTTCATGACCCAGGAGCCCTATCGGTCTGCCAAGCGCGTCTTTGTCATTGTTGACAACGGATCCGCGCACCGCGGCAAACGATCGATCCAGCGACTTCAAGGCCGCTATGAGAACCTGATCCTGGTCCACACCCCCGTCCACGCCAGCTGGGTCAACCAAGCCGAGATCTACTTCTCTGTCGTGCAACGCAAGACGCTGACCCCGAACAACTTCTCCGATCTCGACACGCTGGAGCGGACGCTGCTCGCGTTCGGTCGCCGCTACGAGCAGATCGCCCGACCGTTTGAATGGAAGTTCACCCGCGCCGATCTGCACAAGGTGCTCCAGCGGCTCGACGAGTCCCAGCCCCGTCCGCCGCCCGAGCTCGCCGCCGCGGCATGAGCAGATCCGTCACCGCAATTGCGAAGACGACCACTTAGCGAGATCGACCCGCTTCGATGATCGGATTGACGCCGGACATAACAGCCGTAACCGTTGTCGGCCACGGCGTGTTGCGCGTGACCTTCGCGGACGGTGTGTCGGCTGATCTCGATGTTCTCGAGCGGATGCGAGGGCCTGTCTTCGCTGAGGCCAGCACGCCTGCCGGGTTCGCCAAGGTCGCCGTTGATCCCGAGACGGGCACGGTCGTGTGGCCGGGCGGCGCGGATCTCGCACCCGACACGCTCTACGTGCGTGCGCGAACAGGCGCGTGGCCGGACCAGAACATGGCCGCGTAAGGCGCAGCGATCCCGCTCGCGTGCGATCGGGCGGATCGGCACGACCACCGTCC
>JBOGYN010000637.1:0-11425 GCA_050696855.1 Solirubrobacteraceae bacterium
GGTGTAACTGGCGTAGCCGATCGCGCCCCCGTAGCCGCCGCGCTTGACGGGCTCGAGCTCGTCGATGATCTGCATCGCGCGCACCTTGGGTGCTCCCGAGAGCGTCCCCGCGGGGAGCACTGAGCGCAGCGCGTCCAGCGCCCCCACGTCCCCACGCAATTGTCCGGCCACGCTGGAGACGATGTGCATTACGTGGCTGTAGTTCTCTACGGCCATGAACTTCTCCACCTCGACGGTTCCGTACTCGCACACGCGCCCCAGGTCGTTGCGACCCAGGTCGACGAGCATCACGTGCTCGGCGCGCTCCTTCTCGTCGGCAAGCAGCTCCGCGGCCATGAGCTGATCCTCCTCGGCGTCGGCGCCGCGGGGGCGGGTGCCGGCGATCGGCCTCGTGCTCACGCGGCGGCCGTTGACGGTGATCAGCGGCTCGGGGCTGGCGCCGGCGATCTCGAAGTCGCCGAAGTCCAGAAAATACATGTAGGGACTCGGATTCACGGCCCGCAGGCCGCGGTAGATTGAAAACGCCTCTACGGGCACGGGTGCTGACCAACGCTGGGAGGGCACTACCTGGAAGGCGTCGCCGGCATAGATGTACTCGATGATCCGGCTGACCATGGCCTCAAACTGCTCGCGCGGCATGTTGGCCTCAAACTCGGGGTTGCTCCGCCCGGTGGCGGGGGGCCGCGCCGGCCGGGGCACCGGACCCCCCAGACGCCAGCGGACCTCGGCGATCGTCTCGCGCGCTCGCCGATAGGACGCCTCGAGGTCATCGTCGACATAGACGTTGGCGATCACGGTAACCGTGTGCTTGAGGTGATCGAAGACGACCAGGGCATCGGAGAACATCAGGGCCAGGTCGGGGAGGCCGACCGGGTCGGGATTTGGCTCCCCGAGCGGCTCGACCGTGCGCACCAGGTCATAGGCGAACATCCCCACGGCACCGCCGGCGAACGGCAGTCCGGGCAGCTCGGCGGCCCGGAAGCGCGCGAGCTCGGCGGCGGCGAGAGCGTAGGGATCGCCGGGGTCGCCCAGCGACCAGCGCAGGACCTCGCGGGGGCGGTAGCCAATGAACGAGTAGCGCCCCACGCGCCCCTGGTCGGCGGACTCGAGCAGGAAGGCCGGTCCTTCCTCGCGCAGCTTCAAAAAGGCGGAGACCGGGGTCTGGCAGTCGTCGATGAACGACTCGGAGATCGGAATCAGGTTGTGCGACGCCGCCAGCTCGCGGACCACGGCGAGCGAGGGAACCGCCCCGGTCGCCGCTGACTCAGCCCCGGCGACGGCCATCGAGCACGCGCCCGGCGTCGGCTAACGACATTTCGCGCCCTCGCAGTAGCACCGCCAGGTGGTAGATGACGTCGGCGGCCTCCTCGGCGACGCGCTCGTCGGTTTCCTCGCGGACGGCGCGGACGACCTCCTCGGCCTCCTCCTGCACCTTGTCCCCGGCGCGGGTCGGATCAGCGAGAAGCTCGGCCGTATATGACCCCGCGGGACGCGAGTCGGCTCGCGCGGCGATCGTTCGCTCGAGGGCCGGCAGAACGGCGAAGGGCGCCTCGGGCTCGAGGTCACCGCGGTAAAAACAGGTCCGTTCCCCGGTATGGCAGGCGGGCCCGGCGGGCGCCACCAGAGCCAGGAGCGCGTCGGCGTCACAGTCATAGCGGATTGCCCGCAGGGCCTGGGTGTGACCGGAGGTGGCGCCCTTATGCCACAACTCCGAGCGCGAACGGCTCCAGAAGTGCATCTCGCCGGTCTCGCGGGTCCGGCGCAGCGCCTCGGCGTTCATGTAGGCGACCGTCAGCACCTCGCCGGTGTCCCAATCCTGGACGACACACGGGACGAGCCCCCGCTCGTCGAAAGCGACCTCGGTGTCATCCACGCTTTGGGATTTTACGGTGACGGGTCTTCGTTGGGGAGCTCCACGATCTCGAACCAGTACTGCGACCAGGTGCGCATCACGTCGACCAGGCCGCCGAAGGTCACCGGCTTGGTGATGAAGGAGCTGACCCCGAGGTCATACGTCCTCAGGACATCCTCCTCGTCCTTGGAGGTGGTCAGCACGACCACCGGGATCCGGCGCAGGGACTCGTCGGCCTTGAGCTCGGCCAGCGCCTCGCGTCCGTCCATCTTGGGCATGTTGAGGTCGAGCAGGATGATCCCCGGCCGTGGTGCGTCGACCTCGGGTCCGGCCCAGCGGCCTTCGCGGCGCAGATAATCGAGCAGGTCCTGGCCGTCGACCACGAACTTCATCTCGTTGGCCAGGCGCGAATCCTGCAAGGCGTCCCGAGCGAGCTCGCGATCCTCCTCGTCGTCATCGGCGAGCAGGATGGTGAGCGGACGCGGAGGGGCGTCAAACCGTGACATAGGGCTCCTCTGGTTGGGCCTGCTCGTCATCCGGCTGACCAGGCGGCAACCCGGTGACGGCCTCGACCCGGCGCGTCTGCAGGCTCACGGTGAAGACCGACCCCTGGCCGAGGACACTCTGCGCAAATACGGTCCCGCCGTGGCGCTCGGCGATCTTCCGACACAGGGCGAGACCGATTCCGGTCCCTTCGTAATGGCCCCGGCCGTGCAGACGCTCGAAGACGCGGAAGATGCGCTCGGCGTACTGGGGCTCAAAGCCGATGCCGTTGTCGCGGACGACCAGCTTGACCCAGCCCTCGGCGAGACGGGCCGAGATGTCGACCTCGGGGGCCACGCCCTCGCGGCGAAACTTGACCCCGTTGGAGATCAGGTTCTGGAGCAGCTGGCGCATCTGGGTCGGGTCGGCGGAGATCGTGGGCAGCGGACCGACCCGGATCACGGCGCCCGATTGAAGCACCGCCTCCTCGAGATCTTCGACGACGTCGTGGGCGATCTGGCCGAGATCGACGGGCGCGAACGGCCGCCCCCGACTGGACACGCGCGAGTAGACCAGAAGGTCCTCGATCAGCCGCTGCATCCGGGCGGCGGAGGCATTGGCGCGCTGCAGGTACTCCAGGCCGCGTTCGGACAGGGCCCCGGCGTCGGTCTCGCGGACTCCCTCGGTGAAGGTACGGACCTTGCGCAGGGGCTCCTGGAGGTCGTGAGAGGCGATCGAAGCGAACTGGTCGAGCTCGGCGTTGGAGCGCTGAAGCTCGATCGATCGCCGCTCGAGCTCGGTGTTCGCAGCGGCAATCCGCTCGCTGCTGCGCAACGTGCGGCGGGCAAGCAGCAAAGCGATCAGGGCGAAGACCGCGAAGCCGGCGAAGATGATCCAGGGCAGCCACTTGCGCAATCCGGAAACACTCGCGAACAGCGGCCCTGAGGGGGCAGAGAGCAGGATCCGCCAACTCGTGTTGGGGAGCGAGACCTGGTCGAAGTAACGGCCGCGGACTGAGCCGGAGGCGTGACGCAAGGCGTTGAGCTGGGCCGGAGTGTGGAAGACGTACCCGGTGGGCCGCGCCGGGTAGTTGGAGGCCAGGACCTCGCCCTTGGCGTCCAGGACGAAGTTTCGGGCGCCCTTGACCCCGGGGATCTGGCGTAGCTCACCGGCCAGGAAGGGACCGAGCACGGTGGGGGCAAACCCGGTGAGCAGATAGCGCGTGCCGTACCGGGTGGGCACGGCGAGCCCGAAGTTGATCACCCCGCCCCCGGGGTAGGGGAGCACGTTGCCGAGCGCCCACGGCTTGCCGGAAGCGAGCAGCCGGAGCGTCGCCGAGTTGGCCAGGCCAGAGCGGGCGAGGCGCGTGAACCCTTTCGAATGGGCCAGGATCGCGCGCGAGGAATCGAGCAGGACCAGGTAGCGGTTGTTGTTGACGGCGTGGTTCAGGACCTGGTCAGAGACGGTCCGGGCTCCGTACCTGGCTCTGGCCTGGGCTGCCGACGAGTTAGCGGAGGTCTGAAACAGGCTGTCGATCAGCGCCCCGGCCAGGACCGAGCGCTCGTGCACACGAGACTTGATGTCGGCCGTGGAGCGGGCCTGATTGTCGGAAAGCTGGATCGCGAAGACGACCATCACCGCCAGAACCACCGTCGTCCCGGCGATCAGGGCGGCTATGGCTTCACGTCGCTTCACTTTCGCTCCTTCACACCCCGAGCAAAAGAGGAGTCCTAGCAGAAGCGCTATTCGATGCCAAGTCGATCGAGCAACCGCTCGTCGGCGCGCCAGTGGCGGCGGACACGCACGGACAGCTCGAGGTGAACCTTGGTTCCCAGCTCGCGCTCGATCGTTCGCCGCGCCGCGACCCCAATTGACTTGATCATGCGGCCGCCGGCCCCGATCAGAATCCCTTTTTGAGACTCGGTGTCAGCGAGTACGACGACCTCGATCAGGATCAGGTCGGGACGACGACGGATCTCCAGAACCTCGACCTCGACGGCGTGCGGTACCTCCTCGCGGGTCCGGGACAGAATCTGCTCGCGGACGAGCTCAGCCAGGAGCACGGTGGGGGCCTGATCGGAATGCTCGCCGGCTGAGAAGTAGAACGGGCCGGGCGGCAACCGCGCAATCAGATGCTCGACCAGCGCCGGGACGCCGGAGCCGGTCCGCGCGGAGACCGGGAAGATCTCCTCGGCGACGTCGAGCTCGGCCGCGGCCTGCAGGGTGGCGGCGGTCCGGGCCTGATCGGCCCGGTCAACCTTGTTGGCCGCGATCGTCACCGGGAAACTGCCCCCACCCGCCCCCGATCGCAGCAGCTCGGCGATGAAGCGGTCCCCGGGGCCTACGCCCTGCTCGGCGTTGATGACCAGTAAGCACCCGTCGGCGTCGGCCAGCTCGCGCTCGACCCGGTGCTGCATGCGCTCGGTCAGCGCATCCCGGGGGCGCTGGACGCCGGGCAGATCGACCAGGATGAGCTGCCAGTCGGCGCCGGTGGCCACGCCCCGGATGGCCCGGCGGGTGGTTTGGGGCTTGTCGGAGACAATCGCCACCTTGGCCCCGACGATCGCGTTGGCCAGGGTGGACTTGCCGACGTTGGGGCGTCCGGCGAGGGCGACGAACCCCGAGCGGGTGCCGCTGCGCTGGAGGGCCACGTCGTGCGAGGCCATTTCAGTGCCGCCGGCAGTGCACTAGTTCACCCACCGCATGAGCTCGGCCTGGAGGGCCAGCATCTCGCCATCGTCGCGCTCGTGGTCCATCCCACTGAGGTGCAGCGCACCGTGGACCACCGCCTCGCGCAGATCCTCGGTGCGCGGCGGGCAGATCACGATGTCGCCCAGCTCGCGGGGGCCGGCGCTGAGGCCGTCCTCATCGACGCCGAAGGAGAGGACGTCGGTCGGAGCGTCGATCCGGCGGTGCTCGCGGTTGAGCTCGCGGATCCGATCCTCACCGACGAACTCAATCGCCAGATGACCCTCATCGATTCCCGCGGACGCAAAGGCGAGCGCGCAGAGCTCTTCCACCTCGACGGCCGTCGGTCCCTCCGAGACGACCGCGTCGATCCCGATCACCTCGACGTCGAGCATGGCCGGGGAGGCCTAAGCGCGCTTTCGGGCGTGCAATTCGGGCGCCAGCCGCTGGGCGTGCTCGTTGTAGGCGGCGACGATCCGGCGCACCAGCTTGTGGCGAACCACATCCTCCTCGCCGAAGCGAACGAAGTCGATGCCCTCCACCGACTCGAGAATCTCGGAGACGACGACCAAACCCGAGTCCTGCTCGCTCGGCAGGTCGATCTGGGTGATATCGCCGGTGACCACCACCTTGGAGTTGAAGCCGAGCCGGGTGAGGAACATCTTCATCTGTTCGGGGCTGGTGTTCTGGGCCTCGTCGAGGATGATGAAACTGTCATTGAGTGTTCTACCCCTCATGAAGGCCAGCGGCGCGACCTCGATCACGCCGCGCTCGAGGTGTTGGGAGACTCGCTCGGGATCGAGCATGTCGTGCAGGGCGTCAAAGAGCGGCCGCAGATACGGATCGATCTTGGCCATCAGGTCACCGGGCAGGAAGCCGAGGCGCTCGCCCGCTTCGACCGCGGGGCGGGTGAGGATGATCCGGTTGACCTCGCGGCGGCTGAGCGCGGCGGCGGCCAGGGCGACGGCGAGGAAGGTCTTGCCGGTCCCGGCGGGCCCGATCCCGAAGGTGATCGTGTTCTCACGGATCGAGTCCACGTAGCGCTTCTGGTTGACCGTCTTGGGGGCCACCTTGGTGGCGCGATGACGCCAGACCACGTCCTCGAGAATCTGCGAGGGCGACTCGTGCTGATCCAGGGCGCGGCTGACCGCCTCGATCGTGCCGGGAGCGATCTCGTGGCCTTGCTCGATCAGCTCTGAGAGCTCGCGGACGACGACCGTGGCGGCGTCGACCGATTCGGGCTCGCCGTCCAGGGTCAGCATGTTGCCCCGCAGGAACACGTTGCAGTCGAGATGGGACTCAAGCGTGCGCAGGACGACATCCCCGCTACCGGCCAGCTCGGCGGCCACGGCGTTGTCGAGCTCGAGCGCCTTGCGCACTATGTGAGCGCCTCGCGTACGCGCGCGGAGGTGCGCTTCCCGTCGGCGCGACCCCCCGAGGCGGCCATCACCGCCTTCATGACCTGACCCATGTCGCGCGCGCTACTCGCGCCGGTGTCGGCGATCGCCTGGGTGACGAGCGCGTCGAGTTCGGCGTCGTCGAGCTCGGCGGGCAGATAGGTTGCGATCAGCTCGGCCTCGGACTCCTCGCCAACGGCGAGTTCGGGCCGGCCGGCCTCCCGGAACTGGGACGCGGCCTCGAGCCGGCGCTTGCGTTCCCGGCGCAGCACGGCGAGCTCGTCGTCGCCGCCGTCCTTGGCCGCCTTCTGAAGCTCGGAGAGCACCAGGCGCAGCGCGCCCACGCGAACTTTCTCGCCCGCCTTCATGGCAGTGGTCATGTCCACCCTGACCTGTTCGGCAACCGTCACTACAGATCTAGGATAGCCCCCGGCCGCCCGGAACTCGCACCTCCAGACCGGCCACGAACGGAGCCGCCGCCGGGCCGCGAACGGAGCCACGCGCCGGAGAAGGTAGCGCGTGGCCCCGCCTGCGGTTTCAGCTGCGATAGCCGCTCGCGACCGGCGGACTGTCGTGCTCCCCAGTAAGTTCGTCACGCCATGGTGTCCTCGAGACGGGACGCCGAGGGTGCAGAGCGACCTCTGGCGAGAATCCAGCCCGAGGCTTGGGCCGCGGCGCAACTAATTCGAGGAGCAGGCCACCGAGAGTCATGCCGATCGCGAGTGGGTTTGGGAACGGTCACCTCCTTTTGTTCCTGGATCCGAAATCACAAGCGACGTCGCACAGGATGGGCTACGAACGCGCGCCGAGCCTGGGCCGCGTGGACAAGATTCGCGGCGTCGCGGTTGGCCATCTGGTCGCCCGCTTCTGGACGTTGCGGTGGGGCCCGATCGTCAAGCCGTCATAGCCAGCGCCGCCCATTCACCGTGCTCGCGACGGGCGGTCTCGCCCAGGCCCCGGACGACGAAGGCCTCAGCCACGGCATCGGCCTCGCCGGTCAGCAGACCGCTGAGGATCAGTTCGGGCGCGAACTGACGCTGGGACGCGGCCCAAGTGCGCAGTGGCACGGCGAGCACGTTTGCCGCCCATAAATCTCCTCCCGGCACCTGATCGGTACGGAGGTCAAAGGCCCGCGCATCGAGCTCGACGCCGTTGCGCCGCGCGTTCTCCGCGGTCGCGGCGAGCGCGGCCGGGTCGTAGTCAAGCGCGAGCACGGGCGCGAAGCCGAGCTGGGCGGCGACGATGGCCAGCACGCCAGAGCCGCAGCCGACATCGACGAAGGCACCGCGGGATTTGGATTCCAAGAGCAGCTCGAGGCACAGACGGGTGGTCGCGTGGGCCCCGGTCCCGAACGCCTGACCGGGGTCGATCACGACGTCCAGCGGCGTCTGCCCCGGCGCTTCCCAGGGCGGCCGCACGGTCAGCTGGTCCTCGATGACCAGCGGGCGGTGGAAGCTGCGCCAGCGCTCAGACCAGTCGTCGGCCAGATATGAGGTGGAGATCTCGACCAGCGCCCCGCCCGCCGCGGCCTCCAAGTCGGGCAGTTCGGGCAGTTCGCCCGGGGCGCCGTAGACCGCGTACTCGATCACATCATTGGGCAGCGCGGTCTCCTCCACCCCGCTCGGGGCCAGCTCGAGCAGCTCGGCCAGCACGACCTCGGCGTCGGCGCGCCGGACGCGCACGGCCAGGCGCAGCAAGGGCGGGGGGTCCCCTAACCGCCGAAGGCGCGGCGGAGCTTGCCGAACACGCCCTCTTCGGTGCGCAGGTTCTCCTCGGTCAGGCTGTCGGAGAGCTTCTGAAGCAGTTCCCGCTGTTCACGCCGCAGGCGCTTGGGAATGACGACGTTGACCACCACCTGGAGGTTGCCGCGGCGCCCGCCGCGCAGGGCCGGCATCCCCTGGCCGCGAATGGCGAAGGTCTCGTGGGGCTGGGTTCCGGGGGGGATCTCGAGCTCGGTGCTGCCGTCGATCGTGGGCACTTCGACCGTCGTCCCGAGCGCGGCCAGCGGCGCGGCTACGTCGACCACCGTGACGAGGTCGTCCTGGTTGCGGACAAACCTGGGGTCTTCGCGCACGTGGACCTGGACGTAGAGGTCGCCCGGAGGGCCGCCGTGGTCGCCGGCGTGGCCGCGGCCGGCGATGCGGATCCGCTGGCCGTCCTCGATCCCGGCGGGGACGTCAACCGACAGCTTCACGTGTCCGACCTGACGACCGCGCCCGTGGCACACCGAGCACGGCTGCGTCGGCACCTTGCCGTCGCCCCCGCACTGGTCACAGGCGGCCGCGCGCACCACCTGGCCAAACGGGGTGCGGCTGACGGCGCGCAGCTGGCCCGTGCCCTGGCACTTGGGGCAGGTCTCGATCGGCGTTCCGGGCTCGGCGCCGTTGCCGCGGCAGTGCTCGCAGCGCTCCACTGAGTCGTAGGCGACCTCGATCTTGGCGCCGTGGGCGGCGTCGACGAGGCTGAGATCCGCTCCCGCGGCGACATCGCCGCCCGGGACGGGCCCGCCGGGCCGGCCGCCGCCAAACGCCCCCCCGAAGGCGCCGCCACCGCCGAAGAAGGTCTCGAAGATGTCCGCGACCGAGCCGAAGCCCTCGAAGTTGGGTGAGTAGCCACCGCTCCGTAGGCCCTCGTGGCCGAAGCGGTCATAGGTCGCCCGCCGCTCGGAGTCAGACAGGACCTCGTAGGCCTCGGCGGCCTCCTTGAACTTCTCCTCGGCCTGGGGGTCGTGGCTGTTGACGTCTGGGTGCAGTTCGCGGGCCAGCTTGCGAAACGCCTTCTTGATTTCGGAATCGCCGGCGCCGCGGCTGACGCCGAGGACTTCGTAGTAGTCGCGGGTGGCACTCATCGGGCGTGGCTCATCGGGTTTCGTAGACGTCGGCGACGAAGGTCGAGAGCTGGGCGGCCGCCTCGCGCACGGCGCGGATCGCCTGGCCGTAGTCCATGCGCAGCGGCCCGATCACCGAGACGGCACCGAGGCTGCGCTGCGGCAGCCCGTAACTGGTGGCGACCAGCGCCAGCGAGCGCAGGGCCGGAGTCTCGTTCTCGGCCCCGATCCGGACCGCCACGTCGCGGGGGACGAGCAGCGCCGAGCGCAGGACCTCGAGCAGAGCCACACGCCGTTCGAGCATCTCCATCAGCAGGTTGAGCTCGGAGACGTCGCCGATTCGCCCCAGCGCCAGGAGCTTGGCCGTGCCGTCCACGTACAGAGTGGCCTCCGCCGAGTCCTCGAGCTCGGTGAAGACCGGGGCCAGTGCCTCGAGGAAAGCGCCTTCGGTACTCGGCAGGGACGGATCGTGGAGGCGCTGATGGAGCATCCGGGCGCCGAGCCCAAGGCCGACCAGACGCTCGTTGAGATAGCTGGCCGCCCAGTCGGCGAGGCCGGTGTCGACCGGCTCGGGGAAGGTGAAGAGGCGCTTGGAGACCCCGCCGGTGGAGGTGATCACCACCACCATCAGGACCTGGGGCTGGAGGGCGAGCACCTCGACGTGGCGGATCGTCGAGGTCTCGATCGGAGGGGCCGTGACGATCGCCATCAGGTCGGTGACCTGAGACAGGGTCTCGGTGGTGACGCGCATCGCTTCGTCGAGCTCGTGGCGCACGAGCGTGAGCTCCAGCGATGGGCCGGTGGGCTCGATTGGGAGCAGGCGATCGACGAAATACCGGTAGCCCGCCTCGGTGGGGACGCGCCCGGCCGAGGTGTACGGATGGGCGAGCAGTCCGAGCTCCTCGAGGTTGGCCAGCTCGTGGCGGATCGTGGACGGCCCCCACGCGAAGGCGCTGCTCAGCGCCTTGCTGCCCACGGGCGTGCCCTCGTCCATGTACTCCTCGACGAGACGGCGGAGAACCAGTTCCTGGCGCTCAGTCAGCATTGGTCTGATTGTAGGTCGGGCCTGGGCGGCCGCCGGGGGCGCGGCGGCGGTGGCGGCCCGCGGGCCCGGCGCGACGGTCAGTCGAGCCTGAGCTCGGCCTCACCGTTCTTGATGATCTTCTTGCCGTCCTGCTCGGCGGCGGAGGCGACTGTCGCCCGGTCGCCCTCGATCGCGGTGACCGTGCCGGTGACGGTGATCTCCTGCTCGAGCACGCCCATGCCGCGGAACTGGACGCTGAGGCTGAGCAGCCGGTCGGGACCGCCGAGCGCTTCGGTGTGGGCGCGGGCCACCTGGGCCATCGTCCACAGGCCGTGCAGGATCCGGCCCGGCAGACCGACCTGTTGCGCGAACTCCTCGTCGATGTGGATCGGGTTGAAATCCCCGGATGCGCCCGCGTAGCGGACGGTCAGGTAGCGGTCGGGACTGACCTTGAGCTCGAACTCGTCGCCTTGGTTCATCAGTGTGCTAGTGGGTCTCCGAGGAACGTTGTGCCTGAAAGGGCGAGGTCCGGGGGCCGTCAGGCAAGGACGCAGGAGCCGTGGCGCAGCAGCGCTGCGCGAGGCTCCGAGGACGCTGCCGGGCGGTCATCCGGGACCGCCATTTCGGGTGCATCGTTTCGGGGAGGCCCACTAATCCCCCCGGACGATGTTGGTCCAGGTCCCCGTGCATACGGTCTCGCCGTCCTGGTTGACCGAAACGGTCTCGAACACGTAGAACCCCATCCCGCCTCGTTGCGCAATGTCCTTGACCGAGGCGGTGGTGATGATCTCGTCGCCGGCCACGACCAGCGGCCCCCAGCGGAACTCCTGGCCGCCGTGGACCATGCGCGCGAAGTTCATGCCCACCTCGGGATCGAGGATCGCCGGGGCCATGGCCCGGCCGGCGTAGACGACCGCGAACATCGGCGGCGCGACCACATCGGCGAAGCTGGCGCTGCGGGCCGCCCCCGGGTCGAGATGAAGGGCGTTGGTCTCCCCGACTGCGTACGCGTACTCGCGGACCTTCTCGCGCCCGACCGCGTAAGTGGAGGGCTCGTAGGACTTGCCCATGGCGGAGGTGTCGAGGGGCATAGGCGCGGAGTCTATGGGGCGGTCGACGGGGGCGCCGCCGTGGGTGCCGCGTGGGCGCCGCGT
>JBOGYN010000638.1:0-4461 GCA_050696855.1 Solirubrobacteraceae bacterium
CTGTTGAAGTTCTGAAAGAAGTGCAACGCCGCCGGTAAGACGACGAAGTATCCGAACGCAATGCCGGCCACAAACAGGACGGGGATGGCGAACGTGACCGGCATCATGCGGCGACGCTGCTCGGGTCCGAAGGCCGGCATGAAGAAGCCGTAGGCCTGCAGGAGCAACACCGGGAGCGAGATGATCAGCGCGAAGATCAGTGTCACCGTCAGCGTGGTCGTGAATGGCTCACCGATCCCGAGGGTGACCGGTCGGTCGCCCGACGGGGCAGCGGACAGGCGTTTCACGTCAGCGGTCAAGCTCTGGTGAACCCGAGCCAGCGACGCCTGGGCAGCGAGATTCTGGTGCTGCTGGCTGAGCACGCCGACGACCGCATCGAGTTGCTTGGCCACGTCGTGGGCGCTGCGCTGCACCGAATAGGTCGCCCCGAGCGGACCGTGGCCGTCCCGGACCTGCTGCTGGGTGTTGTGAGCCAGCGGCTGGTTAATGACGTTCAGCAGCTGATGGTTCTGCCAGAAGCAGATGCCGAACGCGACCACCAGTGCGAGCAAGGAGACGATCAGGCGCGTTCGCAGCTCGTCGAGGTGGTCGACGACGCTCAGCTGCGAGTCGTGACCCACGGCTCGAATCCGGGGTAGTGAGTAGGTGTTCGGCATCTGCATTAGGGGCGTTTTGGCGATCAGCCTGAGCTGACTGAGCTAGGCGACCGGCTGGACGGGGGTGCGAGCGGCGTCAGCGGGGTGCTCAACCGGCGTCTCGGTGCGCGCCTCGGTCAGCGTGCTGGGCGGCGCGTCGTTGGACAGCGAGTCCTTGAATCCGCGCAGGCCGGTTCCGAGCGACTTGCCCATCTCGGGGAGGCGCTTGGCGCCGAACACGAGCAGCAAGAGGATCAGGATGAAAGCGATGTGAAGCGGGTTGTCGAGTCCCAACATTTGATCTCCGATCGATAATTCCAAGCTTTCACATACCTACGGGTGCCGAGCCGGTTTGGATCAGCCGCACAGGCCGACCGGTTCAGGTCAAGTTGACCGTGATCGTCGCCGGCCGAGTCGGCACCCGGCTTCCGCCCGCCGGCTCCCGCGTGACCATGACCTGCTGGACACCATTCAGGTTGCCGGGTACGGCGACGGTGCCGTCACCTCGCGCGGTGACGCTGAACAAAGCGCTGGTGGGCTGGGGCGTGCGGTGAGGCCGGTTGAGCCACACCTCGTAGATCTGGCCTGACGCTGGGGGCGCAAAGTGGTGAACCACGAGCTCCGCGCGTCCGCCCGATACCCGGACCTCGGCCGAGGCGGCCGTGCTGGCCACATGCGAGTGGAAAAGTTGCGCACCCCCGCTGATCGACGAACGAAGCTCCAGGCCCCCGACGGCGATCACGACCGCGGCGAGCACGGCGCCGAGGGCAACCGAACGACTCGGAAGGGCAAAGGGAGGCAGCCGCCTCGATCGAGACCTGCGGGGTCCGCGGTGCCGCCTGGCGTCGCGGTGGACCTCGGCCAGGAGGCGGCGCCGGAGCCCCCTGGGCGCCCGTCGCTCCGGGACGCTGACCGGGAGCAGATCGACGACCTGCTGAAAGGCCGCGAGTTCGTCGGGGCAGACGACGCAGGATTGCAGGTGGTGCTCAAAGCGCGCGAGCTCGTCGCCCTCGAGCGCGCCGAGAACGTAGGCGACGACGTCGTCGCCGCATTCGCGCGATGTGAGGCTGGGGGGGTCACCGTGGCCCATGATCCGGTCCTTCTGGGGCCGCGGAGTCGTGGCCAGCAGGCTGAGGATGCCAGAACCCTCGCGGGCCTCTGAGCGTGGCGGTGAAGCTCATCGCGGGGAACCGAACAGAACTGCGAAAGCGCGGCCCACGGAGGAGGTCGTGGGCCGCGCTGTCACATTTGTCGGACCGACCTATTTGATCAGCGGTCCAGCCTTGGCGAGCACTTGCTTCTTGCTCAGCGGCTTGTCGAAGGCGCCATCCGGCGTGATCTTCGATCCGGTCAGCAGCGCGATTGACGCAGCGTGGCGCGCCTCGACCTGGACGATCGAGCCGGCCGCGGCCAGGTACGCCTTGTTCATGAGCGCGGGGCCAGCGCCGTTGTAGGCACCGACACCCGTGTTCTCGAGCACGTAGGCGAGCTTCAGGAAGCTGGCCTGGTCGGTGACCGGGAACGCGAACGTCGGCTTCTTGACCGGCTTGCCGCCGGCGGCCGAGATCGCCTTGGTGAGTGCCGCAACGTGCTCGGCCTCCTCGTCGCCGAACATGCTCGCGAGCGACTTTGCCTGACCGCTGAGCCCAACCGACTTGCCCTTGGTCTTGTAGAAGTCGGTCTCGAGGTACTCGAGCGTGAGCGCGAAATTGAGGATGCCTACGTCCCCGCTTCCGGAGGCCGCGAAGGCATTGCTCACGTACGGCCCGACGGCGGTGGCGCCGTACACGGCGCCAGCAGTCAGGGCGCCGCGCAGAATGAAGCTCGCGCGGTTCATGCCGTGAACTTCCACGGCGCCCAGTTCTGGGCTGGCCATCTTGGGATTTGTCATTTGGTGATTCCTCTCGTGCAGTTCGTGGGAGCTAGGCGATGAACGGCTTGACGGCCGCCAGCACCGTGGGCATGTCCGCCGGCTTGGCGAACGCGCCGTCCGGGGTCGGGCTCTTCTTGAGCAGCAGGTTGATCGTCGCTGCGTGCCGAGCCTCGATCGTGTGGATCGCCAGCGCGGCGGCGAGGATCTCCTTGCTCTTGATGTTCCCGGCCTGGCCGAGATAGGCCGAAGCGCCGAGGTTCTCCACCACGCTGGCCAGCTTGGTCACTTGCGCTGCGCTGTGGATCGGGAACTTGCCAGTCGGCTTAGCGGCGGGCGTACCCAGGCTCATCGCGACCTTGTGCAGGGCGGCGACGTGCTGGTCCTCGTCCATGGCGAAGTCCTTCAGCACGGACAGGACCTTGCCGTGGAACAAGCCGCTCTTGACCACCTTGGCGTAGAACTGCGACTCCAGGTACTCGAGCGTCAACGCATAGTTGACGATCGCCATGTCGCCTGAAGGCGTGCTGGAGCTGGTGGTTCCGGCCGCGGCAGCCGAGGAGCTGGTCCCCGCCGCGCTCGAGGTTCCGGCGGCTGAGCTCGAAGAGCTCGACGATCCGCCGCACGCGGCGATGAAAGCGGCCAGCGACGTGGCGGCCGCGCCAGCGCCCATCCGCTTGCCTGCCATCTTGAGGAACTTCTTGCGTTCAACATCGTCTCGGGCGAGCTCGATTACCGCGCCATCGACCGGGCGCTCGTGCTCGGTGGTGGTGGATCGGGTCATTGGTTCTCCTTCGTTTTAGTCCGGTTCGTGCGCCCGGATTGCACTGCCTACTACGAGCCCCGCGCGGCCTCGGATCACTGACGACCCCAAGTCAGGCGCTCCGCACAAGCCTCGGAAGAAGGACATGGCGCCAGCTAGACTGGATGTAGTTGCCTACTCAACCAAGGAGATGGTCATGGACATCGAAATCTGGTCTGACATCGCCTGCCCTTGGTGCTACATCGGCAAGCGCCGGTTCGAGGCCGCGCTGGAGCGCTTCGAGCACCGTGACCAGGTCCGAGTGACCTGGCGCAGCTTCGAGCTTGACCCCGAGGCCCCGCCCGAGCGCCACGGTGACCTCGCCGCCCGCCTCGCCGAGAAGTACGGCATGTCGGTAGAACAGGCGCGCGCCTCCCAGCAGAACTTGACCGAGATGGCCGCCGGCGAGGGTCTGACCTATCACTTCGACCAGGCGCGCAGCGGCAACACCTTCGATGGCCACCGCGTTATCGCGCTGGCCGCTGAGCACGGGCTCCAGGACGCCATGAAGGAGCGCCTCCTGAGCGCCTACTTCACCGAGGGCGAGCTGGTCAGCGACCCCGAGGCGCTCGTGCGGCTGGCCTCCGAGGTGGGGATCCCCGCCGACGCGGTCCGCGAGACGTTGGCCTCCGATCGGTTCGCCGACGAGGTCCGCGCCGATGAGCTGACCGCGAGCCGTCTCGGCATCAGTGCGGTTCCGACCTTCGTCGTCGACCGGGCGCTGGGCGCCTCGGGTGCGCACCCGGCCGAGCAGCTCCTCGCCCTGCTTCAGCAGGGCTGGGAGCAACAGCCGCAGGCCTCGGCGACCGCTCAGTAGGCCAGACCCAGGGCGGACGGGTTGCCGCCCGCTCGGCGCGCCCGCTCGGCCGGTATACACACGACTTGGACCCCGAGCATGACCGAACCTGAATCCCCACCACCTCGCACTGACGGCGAGACCGGGCCCACACGCGGCGCCGGTCTCCGGCTGTTTGCCGCGGCGATCGCGCTGGCGGCGGGGACGGGCGCTCTGGTGGTGGCGATCGTCCTCATCAAGGGCGTCCTGAGCTAGCCGTCGCGGGCTATACTCGGCGCCCGCGCGGCTGTAGCTCAGTTGGCTAGAGCGTCTGCTTGCCATGCAGAAGGTCGAGGGTTCGAGTCCCTTCAGCCGCTTC
>JBOGYN010000639.1:0-17240 GCA_050696855.1 Solirubrobacteraceae bacterium
AGGGCGAGCAGGTGCACAACGAGCGGTACGACCACGGGGCGCGGATCAAGGCCGTCATCACCGAGGTGCGCAGCTCCACCAAGGGCCCGCAGGTGATCGTCAGCCGGCGCTCGGACCAGCTCGTCCGCGAGCTCTTCAAGCTCGAGGTGCCGGAGATGGCCGACGGCCTGGTCGAGATCCGCGGCGTCGCGCGCGAGCCCGGCTGGCGCTCCAAGATCGCCGTGATCTCGCACGTGCAGGGCGTCGACCCGGTCGGCGCGTGCGTCGGGCCGCGCGGCTCGCGCGTGCGGTTGGTCGTCTCCGAACTGCGCGGCGAGAAGATCGACATCATCCCCTACAACGACGAGCCCGCCCGGTTCGTGGCCAAGGCGCTTTCGCCGGCCCGGGTCCGCGAGGTGCTGGTCGACGACGCCGGCAAGCAGGCCACGGTCATCGTCCCCGACGACCAGCTGTCGCTGGCGATCGGCCGCGAGGGCCAGAACGCCCGGCTCGCCGCTCGCCTGACCGGATGGCGGATCGACATCCGCTCCGAGACGGAGTTTGCCGCCGAGGAGGCCGAACATGGCTACGAGGAGGACGACGCCGCCCAGGGGCGCTGCGCCGCCATCATGTCGAACGGGCGTCGGTGCCCGAACGCCGCCCTGCCCGGCTCGCGCTACTGCGGCATCGAGGCCCACCAGGCGCTCGCCGACCAGGCCACCGATCAGGTCGCGGCCACCCCCGAGGAGACTGCGGCGGCAGCCGCAGCCACCGCCCAGGAGACCGCCGCGGCGGCTGCATCCAGCGCCGACCGCGAGCCCGTTGAGGGCCAAGACGGCGCAGCCGCCTAGGCGATCTACACTCAGTCTCGATGAACAAACGCGTCCACGAAATCGCCAAGGAGCGCGGCCTGCCGGCCAAGGAGGTTCTGGCCCGCCTGCAGGAGGCCGGAATCAGTGTCAAGGCGGCCGCCTCGACGATTGACGAGGACGTAGCTTCTCGGGTGCTGGCCAACGGCTACACCACCGAGACCGACGACAAGCCCGCCAAGGCGAAGCCCACCGCCGCCCAGGCGACCCCCGCGAAGTCTCAGCCCAAGGCCCCGGCCAAGGCGGCGGCCCCGAAGTCTCCGGCCCCCGCCAAGGCGGCGGCCGCGACGCCTGCTCCGGCCCAGGCCGCCCCAACTCCGGCCCAGGCCGCGCCAACTCCGGCGGCTGCGGCCCCGGCCACTTCTGATGTCCCGCCGGCCGCCCCACCCGCCAGCGGCGAGGAAGCGCGCGGCGGCGGCGAGGCACACAAGCGTCCCACCCGTGACTCGCTGCAGGGCGAGCGGGCCCCCGCCAACTCCGGCGGACGACGCCGGGTGGTCATCGACTCCCAGGCTTCGCGCCGCGCGGCCGGTGGCGGCGGGCCGTCCAACCAGCCGCCCCGGCGCCAGCGCCGCGGCCGTCGGCGGCGCGGCGTCTATGACGAAGAGGCCGAGTCAAGACCCTCGCGGGCCCCTTCGTCCGAGCCGGGCACGGTCCAGATCAACTCCGGCTCCACGGTCAAGGATGTAGCCGAGTACCTCAACGTGCCGGTGCCCGAGATCATGAAGAAGCTGATGGCGCTGGGGGAGATGAAGACCCTGACCCAGACGCTCTCGGACGAGTCGATCCAGGTGCTGGCCGCTGAGCTCAACAAGGAAGTGGAGATCGTCCATTCCGAGGACGAGGAGGTGGCCGAACCGGTCTTCGACGACGCCGACGACGATCTCGTTCTGCGCGCCCCGGTGGTCACGATCATGGGCCACGTCGACCACGGCAAGACCTCGCTGCTCGACGCCATCCGCGAGACCCAGGTGGCGGCCGGCGAGGCCGGCGGCATTACCCAGCACATCGGCGCCTACCAGGTCCAACACGACGGCCACTCGGTCACCTTCCTCGACACCCCGGGTCATGAGGCGTTCACGGCCATGCGCGCCCGCGGCGCCAAGGTCACCGATATCGCCGTGATCGTGGTCGCGGCCGACGACGGCGTCAAGCCCCAGACCCAGGAGGCCGTCGACCACGCCAAGGAGGCGGGGGTGCCGATGCTGATCGCCGTCAACAAGATCGACAAGGAGGGCGCGCAGCCCGACCGCGTCCGGACCGAGATGACCCAGCTCGGCCTGCAACCGGTCGAGTGGGGTGGGGACACAGAATTTGTCAACGTCTCGGCGAAGACCCGCGAGGGCCTGGACAATCTGCTGGAGACGATCATCGTCATGGCCGAGGTGGAGGAGCTGAAGGCCAACCCCGACGCCGCCGCCTCGGGCACCGTGATCGAGTCCAAGCTGGATCCGGGCCGCGGACCCGTGGTGACGATTTTGGTCAGCCGCGGCACCCTCGAGGTCGGCGACGCCCTGGTGGCCGGCGCCCAGTGGGGCCGCGTGCGAGCCATGCACGACTTCCTGGGCAAGCGGATCGGGCAGGCCCTGCCCGGCGAGCCGGTCGAGGTGCTCGGTTTCGACGGTGTCCCCGAGGCCGGGGAGCACGTCCGGGTGGTCGATCACGAGCGCCGCGCCCGTCAGCTCGCCGGTGAGCGCGCCACCCGCCTCAAGGCCGAGTCCCTGGCTCGGCGCAGCGGCAAGCGCGTCTCGCTCGAGGACATCTTCGGCAGTGGTCTCCAAGAGCTCAACCTGGTCGTCAAGGCCGACGTGGCCGGGTCCCTTGAGGCGATCGAGGACGAGGTCGCCAAGCTGCCCCAAGACGAGGTTTCCGTCCAGGTCATCCGTCGCGCCGTCGGCGCCGTGACCGAATCAGACGTGATGCTGGCCGCCGCCTCCGACGCCGTGATCCTGGCCTTCAACGTTCGCCCCGTGGGTGACGCCCGCTCCGTCGCCGACCGTGAGGGCGTCGAGATCCGCCACTACTCGGTGATCTACCGCGCGATCGAAGAGTTGCGGTCGGCAATGCAGGGCATGCTCAAGCCCGAGGAAGTGGAGGAATCGCTTGGCTCGGCCGAGATCCGCCAGACCTTCCGCGCCTCGCGGGTCGGCACGATCGCGGGCTCCTACGTCACCGAGGGCACGATCACCCGTGGCTCCAAAGTGCGCCTGGTCCGCGACGGCACCGTCGTCTACGACGGCGAGATCGCCAGCTTGCGGCGCTTCAACGAGGACGTGCGCGAAGTCGCCACGGGTTTCGAATGCGGAATCGTGCTCCGGGATTTTGCGGACGTCAAGGACGGCGACGTGCTCGAGACCTACGCCACCCGGCAGGTCGAGCGCGAGCTCGCCTAGCGGCCGGTGGCCGCCGACGGCGGATTCGTGGCCGTGTTCGTTATCGAGTTGCACTTTCCCGATGCCGAGAGCCTCAAGAGCAAGCGCAAGGAGTTGTCCTCGATCAAGGCCCAGCTGAACGGCCGCCTCGGCGCCGCCGTGTCCGAAACCGGCCATCAGGACCTGTGGCAACGCGCGACCCTGACCGCAGCCCTGACCGGAGGTTCGCTGCATCGCCTCGGTGGCGCCGCCGACCAGCTCGAGCGCTGGGTTCTGGCCCGCTGCCCGGAGGGATCCAGCGTGCAGCGGCTGGTCGCGTCGGTGGAGGACCTACGCGGATGAGCCAAGAGCGCGGACCTGGGAGCGGTGAGTAGGATGCGGGGAGGCCGTATGCGGCGCGTCAACGAAGCGATGCGAGCCGTTCTCAGCGACGCGATAGCGAAGGACCTGAAGGACCCCCGCGTGGGTTTCGTGACCGTGACCGGAGTCAAGACCAGCTCAGACCTACGCCATGCCAGCGTGTATGTGAGCGTGCTCGGTGCCGGGCCCGAGCGCGAGCAGAGCATGGATGGCCTGCGCTCAGCCCACGGTTATCTCCAGAGCCGCGTGGCCTCGGAGTTAAAGCTCAAACACACACCAACCCTGACCTTCGACTACGACGGGTCGATCGATCACGGCATGCGAATCTCCGAGCTGCTCGATTCTGAGATCGCCGCGGAGACCGGTCCCCACTCACCCCCGGAGAACGATGAGCGGTAACGGCCACCGCTCCGACCGCGAGCTGATCCTCACCGAGCTGCGCGACGCGGAGAAGCTGATCGTCGTCACCCACGAGAACCCCGACGGTGACGCCATCGGGTCGCTGGTGGCGATGCAGGGGATCCTCACGGCGATCGGCAAGGACTGCCTGATGTTCATCGACGCGCGCGAGTTGCCACTGCCCCAGGAGTACAGCTTCTTCCTGCTCGACGGCCTGGTCACCGAGCCACCGGCTGATCTCAAGGAGCGCACGGTCGTCTTCCTGGACTGTGGAAACCTCGATCGCAACCCGGCGCTGGCCTTCCGCCGCGCCGGGATCCACCTGCTCAACATCGACCATCACCACGACAACACGCGGTTTGGCACCGTCAACCTGGTCGAGGCTGACGCGTCATGCACGGCCGAGATCGTCTGGGAGCTGATGGGCGAGCTCGGCGTCAGGCCGACCCTGATCGTCGCCGAGGCGCTCTACGTGGGGCTGATCACCGACACCGGACGCTTCATGTATGAGAACACCGGCCGCCGCGCGCATCTGATGGCGGCGGACCTGATCGACGCCGGCGTCGAGGTGCACGAGCTCTACCGGCGGGTGTACGAGGGCGTCCCCTACGGCAAGCTCGCCCTGCTCGCCCGGGGCCTGAACAACATCGAGCGCTACGACGACGGGCGCCTGACGATGACGGCGCTCACCGCCTCAGACTTCCAGGACTCAGAGGCGGAGGAGAGCTTCTCGGAGGGCGTCGTCGACCACCTGCGAGCGGTCGAGGGCACCGCCCTGGCCGCGCTGGTGCGCGAACGCATGGGCGGCGATCGGGCCGGCGCCAGCAAGGTCTCGCTGCGCGCCTCCGACGCTCGCGTCGACGTCTCTGCGATCGCGCGGGCGCAGGGGGGCGGCGGTCACCGCCAGGCCGCCGGCTTCACCACCGAGCTCTCGCACGACGCGCTCGTTCGCTTCCTGCGCTCGGAGCTGGCCGCCCAGCTCTAGTGACGCACTAGTCGCCCGGCCCGTCTTGACGAAATCTCTATTCGGGGAGACCGATTCTTAGCGGCGGGTTGACGCCGGATGGCGCAAGCTCGAAAGCGTGCCAATTGCCCGTCAATCCGAGGTCTCAACTCCACCCAGCGCTGCTGTCCACGGGCCGCCGCTCGAGGCGCCCGGAGAGCCTTCCCGCCCGTACCCGAGCCCGAGCCCGAGCCCGGGGCCGGGGTCGGTGAGGCGGAGCTTCAACGAAGCCGCCCACAAACTCGGATACTGGCCGGTGCGCCCGGCGCCGCTGCCCAAGAGCGCGGCACCATCGGCGGCGCTGCGCGCCGCGGCGGACGACGACCGCGACGTGGTCGCACACGCCAGCCGGACCGTGCTGGCGCTCGGTGCGTTGGGGATCGTGTACGGCGACATCGGGACCAGTCCGCTCTACGCCGAGCAGGTCATCTTCAATGCCCACGCCCAAGCCGCGCGCACGACCACGGCGGGCGTGTACGGCGTGGTCTCGCTGATCTTCTGGTCGCTGATGATCGTCGTGACGATCAAGTACGCGGGGTTCATCATGCGCGCCCACAACCGGGGCGACGGCGGCATCATGGCGCTCACCGCGCTGCTGCACCGCCACAAGGTGGCGGGGGGGGCCGCGCTGGTGACGCTGGGGATCTTCGGGGCGGGACTGTTCTTCGGCGACGGGATGATCACGCCGGCAATCTCGGTCATCTCGGCGGTCGAGGGGATGAACGTTGCCACGCCGAGCCTCGCGCATCTGGTCGTCCCGATCTCATTGGGAATCCTGATCGCGCTGTTTGCCGTGCAGCGGTTCGGAACCGGCGCCGTGGGCTGGCTGTTCGGGCCCGTGATCCTCCTCTGGTTTGTGACGATCGGGATCCTCGGCGGTCGCGAGGTCGTGGCTCATCCCGGCGTGCTGGAGGGCATCTCGCCGGTTTATGGCGTGCAGTTCTTCCTCGATCACGGCGTGGCCGCTTTCCTGACCCTCGGGGCCGTGGTGCTGGCGGTGACCGGAGCCGAGGCGCTCTACGCCGACCGCGGGCACTTCGGCTCGGGGCCGATCCGGGTCACCTGGCTGACGATCGTGTTTCCGGCCGTGATGCTCTCCTATCTCGGCCAGGCGGCGCTGATCCGCGCGCACCCGAGCACGATCATCAACCCGTTCTATCTGCTCGTCCCGAGCGCTGGCCGGATCCCGATGGTGGCGCTCGCGACCGCGGCGACCATCATCGCCTCCCAGGCCGCCCTGACCGGTTCGTTCTCGGTGGCCAAGCAGGCGGTCCAGCTCGGCTTCCTGCCGCGGCTGAAAGTCGTCCACACCTCAAGGCTCGAGGGCCAGATCTACGTGCCGCTGATCAACTGGGGCCTGTGCGCCGGGGTCGCGGCGCTGGTCCTGTGGTTCCAGCACTCTGCCCGGCTCGCGGACATCTACGGGGTCGCGGTAACGGGCACGTTCGCGCTCAATACGATCCTGTTCGTCGCGGTGTCCCGGTCGCTGTGGCGCACGCCGAAATGGAAGCTCGCGGCCCTCGCAGCGCTGTTCTTGACCGTCGAGCTGGCGTTCTTCAGTTCCAACTTGGCCAAGATCGCGCACGGCGCCTGGCTCCCGCTCGGGGTGGGGCTGGCGATCGCCTTCGTGATGGTCACCTGGCGTCGCGGCCGCGACCTGCTCACCCGCAGCCGCACCGAGCAGGAAGGGTCGCTGGCCGAGTTCCTGGTCGGACTGCGCGGGCACGAGCCGCCCCTGGACCGGGTGCCGGGCACGGCGATCTACCTCAACCCCGGCAAGCAGACGACCCCGCTGGCGCTGCGGGCCGAGGTCGAGCACAACCACACCTTCCACGACAAGGTCGTGATCGTCTCGGTCGAGCAGGTCGGCCTCCCGCAGGTCGAAGACGAGGACAAGCTGTTCGCCGAGTCGCTGGGCGAGGGCCTGTTCAAGGTCGCCCACGTCTGCTATCGCGTCGGCTACCACGACCAGACGGACATCCCCAGGGCGCTGGCCCTGGCCCGCAAGCGCGGTCTGCTCGAGCGCGGCCTCGACCTCGAGCATGCCTCCTACTTCGTGTCGCGGATGACGATCGTGACCAGCAACGCCCCGGGCATGAGCCGGCGGCGTAAGCGGCTGTTCGTCGCGATGGCCCGCAACTCGAGCAGCCCGATCACCCACTTCGGGCTGCCCAGCGAGCGCACCGTGATCATGGGCTCGCAGGTCGCGGTCTAGCGTCGGGCACCAGCTCAGCCGGCCACCGGCTCGCTCGCCTCAGTCCGCCGGGTCGCGCAACCGGTAGCCGACCCCTGGCTCGGTGATCAGGTGGGTCGGCCGGGACGGGTCGCGCTCGAGCTTGGCGCGAATGTGCGCCACGTGCACCCGCAGATAGTGGGTCTCGTGCCCGTATTCGGGGCCCCACACATCCTGCAGCAGCTGGCGCTGGGTGACCAGCCGGCCGCGGTGCTGGGCCAGGACGCGCAAGATGTCGAACTCGAGCCGAGTCAGGTGGACCTCCTCGCCGTCGCGAGTGACGCGCCGGTCGAGCAGATCGATGCACAGCTCGCCGACCGTCACCTCCGGCTCGCCGCTGGGATCGGCTGAGCGGCGCAGCACCGCCCGCAGCCGCGCGAGCAGCTCATCGGTGCCGAATGGCTTGGTGACGTAGTCATCGGCACCGGCGTCGAGCGCCCGCACCTTCTCCCGCTCGTCACCGACCGCCGACAGGACGAGCACCGGCAGGCGGCTGAAGCGCCGCAACTCCTGGCACAGCTCGACGCCCCCGCCGTCGGGCAGGACGAGGTCCAGCACCAGGGCGTCGGGCGGGCGGGAGGCGAGCGCCGCCATCGCCTGGGCCTTGGTCTCGGCGGTTTCGACGGTGTAGCCGGCATCGCGCAGGATGATCTTCAGCCCGCGGACGATCTGGGGCTCGTCGTCGACCACCAGGATCCGGACCGCGGTGCTCGTCACAGCGCCGGCCCGACGGTCTCGGGCTGCTCGACGACCGGGAAGCTGACCGCGAAGGATGTTCCCTGGCCGCTGTCGACCTGCAGCGCGATGCGTCCGCCGTTGGCCTCGACGAAGCCGCGGCAGATCGCCAGCCCCAGCCCCGAGCCGGCGCGCGAACCGGACCGCCCGCGAAAGAACGGCTCGAACACCCGCGTGCGCTGGTCGAGGGGGATGCCCTGCCCCTGGTCGGTGACGCGGACCGTCACCCGGCCACCGCTGGCACCCCCGCTGACGCGCACGAGGCCACCTACGGGAGAGAACTTGACCGCGTTCTGGAGCAGGTTGGAGAACACCCGCTCGAGCTGCGCGGGGTCGGCGCGGACGAGCGGCAGGTCAGCCTCGAGCGCGAACTCGAGCGGATGCGAAGGACCCAATTGGGCCGCTGCCGACACGACCACGTCGTGCAGATCACACCAATCCGAGCGGGGGCGAACGGCACCGGCCTCGATCATCGAGAGGTCGAGGAGGTCGTCCACGAGCTTGGCGAGACGGATGCTCTCTCCGTTGATCACGTCGAGCAGCTCGGTGCCCTCGAGCTCTGAGACCCGGCCGGTTCGCAACGCCGAGACGGCGGTGGTGATAGCAGTCAGCGGCGAGCGCAGGTCGTGAGAGATCGCGTGCAGGACCGCGGTGCGCGCCGTCTCGGCACGACGCCCGGCCTCGATCTCGGCCTCCTGCTCGGCGCCCCGTTCGCGCGCGCGGGCGACATCGATCAGCTTGCCCAGCGGTTCGGCCAGGCGGTCGAGCTGGTGCTGCTCCCAGGCCACGTCACGAGATAGGTAGAGCCAGGTCGGATGGAGCGCCTTGAGCCCCACGGCGAGCTCGTCGGGACCCGGTGCGGCCGTCATTTCGGTAACCAGGCGCACGACGCTGGCGCCGGTGGCAGCTGCCACCAGGGCCTCAACGCTGGTCAGCTGGGCTTCCAGGCTGGGCCCCGAGAGTATCGTCGAGGCGGCCTCGGCCAGCAGCTTGGCCTCCTGCTCGCGGGCGGCGGCGAGCCCGGCGCGGGTGTCGGCCTCGGCGGCGCGCAGGCGCTCCCGCTGGGCGAGCCGGCCGACGACGAGCGCGGCGATCAGGAACACGCCGAGCTCGACCAGGTCCTGCGTGTGGGCGATCGAGAGCCGCTGGCGCGGGGTGATGAAGAAGTAGTTGAGGGTCAGCACCCCGAGCACGGCGGTGGTCAGCGCCGCCAGCTCGCCCCGCCGCACCGCCACCTCGAGGACCGCAAGCAGGTAGAGCACGCCCAGCCCGGCCGGGGGCGCGGCGGACTGCATCAGCGCGACGACGGCGGTCGCCGCCCCGACCGCGAGCACCACCTCGAGCGCGGCCGGCGCGATCGGAGCCAGCCGTCGCTTCGAACCGCGACGCCGTGATCCACGCCCGTGGGAGCCGCCGGGGATGTGATCGGGCGCGGATGCCATCTGGACAGATTTTCCCACCCCGGGCGGCGGTCCGTGGGCGGTCACGGTCTTCGTGGCGAGGCCCTCAGTCCCGAATTCGGCTCGGGGAGGGGGAGAGGACCCCGCGAGCGGGCACGGGACGACAAGCATGCGCGTCTGCCGCGAGGGTTGTCGTGCTAGGCCCACCTGTCGGGGCTGAGACGGCAAGCGTCGGCAAGCCGCCCGGTGCTTGTCGTGCCGGCCCCGTTCAGGCGCGCCCGCGGTCGGTACAAAACGCACCCCGCCACCCCTGTACCGTCCGAACCCGCCCGTGCCAGACCCCACCGATTACGTCCTCGTGTACGACAAGCCCCCCGGGATCACGTCTCACGACGTCGTCGCCCGAGTCCGCCGCACGCTGCCCCGCAAGACCAAGGTCGGCCACGCCGGCACCCTGGATCCGTTCGCAACCGGATTGCTCCTGGTTCTGGTCGGCCGGGCGACGCGGATCCAGCGCTTTCTGATGGCGTTGCCCAAGCGCTACGAAGCGACGGCGCGGTTCGGGGCCGTGTCTACGACAGGCGATCGTGATGGCGTAATAACCGAGACCGGGCTCGTGCCCGCCGGCGATCTGGTCCTGCCGGCCGGACGCCTGCGCCAGCGTCCGCCCGCCTACTCGGCGGTCAAGGTCGATGGGCGCCGGGCCTATGAGCTCGCCCGCGCCGGCGAGACGGTGAAGCTGGCCGAGCGCGAGATCGAGGTCTACCGCTTCGCCGAGACCTGGCGCGACGGCGAGCGGCGCGGCTTTGTCATCGACTGCTCCTCGGGGACCTACGTCCGCAGCCTGATCGCCGATCTCGGCGACGCCTACTGCGAGGAGCTGCGCCGGACCCGGATCGGAGATTTCGACATCGCCGCCGCCGATCCCGAGCGCCCCGTGGCCCTCCAAACCGCCTTGGCCTTTCTGCCTGAGGTGCGCTTGGACGCCGAACGCGGACGGCGCGCCGGGCACGGGGTCCCGATCACCGACTCAGGCGGCCACGCCGAGCTGGTCCGCCTCAGTGATGATGACGGTCTGATCGCGCTCGCGCAGCCGGGCACCGAGCCGGACACGCTGAAGCCGATCGTCGGCTTTCGCTGAGGCCCGTCCCTTACCCTTCGCGCCATGCAGGTCACGATGCTCGGCGAAGTGGAGTCCCGACCCAGGCGCGTCGCCGTCGGCGAGTTCGATGGCGTCCACCTCGGACACCGTGAGGTGATCGCGGGCGCCGACACGGTCTTGACCTTCGATCCGCACCCGCTGGCGGTGGTCCGTCCCCAGGCCGCCCCGAAGCTGCTCACCAGCCTCGAGGCCAAGGCCAAGCTGATCTCGGAGCTCGGGGTCACTGAGCTGGTCGTCATCCCTTTTGATCGGACGTTCGCGGCCCAGAGCGCATCCGCGTTCGTCGACGAGATCCTCGTCAACCGTCTGCAGGCGACGCACGTCTCAGTCGGGGAGAACTTCCGCTTCGGTCACGGCGCGGAGGGGGACGCGAGCCTGCTGGCCCGGGACACTCGCTTCGTCACCAAGGTGGTGACGCTCGTCGAAGCGGACGGGGAGGTGGTTTCCTCCAGCCACATCCGCGGCCTCGTCCTGGCCGGGGACGTTGAGCAGGCCAGCCGCCTGCTCGGCGCTCCGTTCTCCTTGTGGGGAGAGGTGGTGGTGGGTGATCGGCGTGGGCGCACGCTGGGTTTCCCGACCGCCAACCTGGTCCCCGACGAGGAGCTTGTGTGCCCCGGCCACGGGGTCTACGCGGCCCGAGCCGATGGGGCCTGTGCGGCGGTCAACGTGGGGGTCCGACCGACCTTTGGCACCGGGCGGGCGGTGCTGGTGGAGGCCTATCTGCTCGACCAGGACGTCGACCTCTACGGCCAGGTACTGCGGGTGGAGTTCCTCGCCCGGCTGCGGGGCGAGCGACGCTTTGCCAGCGCCGAGGAGCTCGTGGCCCAGATGCACCAGGATGTCGAGCTCACCCGGCGGCTGTGCGGGTGAGGTCGGCCGGATCGGCTCTGCTAGCCTCACCGGCCGCATGACGATGACGCAGGAGCGAAAGCTGGAGCTGATCACCAAGTTCGGCGCCAGCCCCACTGATACCGGTAAGACCGAGGTCCAGGTTGCGCTGCTGACCGAGCGGATCAACGAACTTACCGAGCACCTGCGCTCGCACGGCAAGGACCACCACTCGCGACGCGGATTGTTGATGCTGGTCGGGCGCCGCCGGCGATTCCTGAATTACCTGCAGAGCAGCGATCTCGAGCGTTACCGCACGGTGATCCGCGAGCTCGGCCTGCGGCGGTGATCGAAGCCGGGCAACCGGCCCCGGCCTTGACCCTGAAGCGGGGGGACGGCACCGACTTCACCAACGCCGACCTCGAGGGCAAGACGACCGTGCTCGTCTTCTACCCGTTCGCGTTCAGCCCCGTGTGCACCGACCAGCTCAACCTCTACCAAGAGGTTCTGGGCGAGCTGCACGAGAAGGGCGCAACCCTGTACGGAGTCTCGTGTGACGCGACCTACTCCCAGACCGCGTTTGCCGAGAAGCTCGGCGTGAGCATCGAGCAGCTGTCGGACTTCGAGCCCAAGGGGGCGGTCTCCCGGGCCTTTGACGCTTACCACAAGGGTGGCTTCTCGCAGCGGGCGCTGGCCATCATCGGCCCCGACGGCGTCCTGCGGTGGAGCTACCAGACGCCGTCCCCGGGCGATCTGCCCGGCGCCAACCTGATCTTCGACGGCCTCGACGGCTGACCATCGCCTCGCCGTGAGCGAGCTGAGCTCCGCTCCGGTCCCCGCGCCTGGGCCCGAGGATCACGCTCGCGGGCCGGCCGACGCGCCGCTGGTGATCGAGTACGGCGACTATCAGTGCCCGTTCTGCGCGGCGCTCCACGGTCGTCTGATCGCGCGCAACGAGGTGCGGCTGGTCTTCCGGCACTTCCCCGTGCGCTCGAGCCATCCACGGGCGTGGGCGGCCGCCGGTGCCGCCGAGGCGGCAACCGCCCAGGGGCGCTTCTGGGAGATGCACGACGCGCTGCTCGCCGATCAGGCCCGGCTCGAGGATCCGCACCTGTGGGAGCGCGCCCGCACGCTCGGTCTCGACCTCGAGCGGTTTGACGCCGACCGCCGCAGCGATGAGATCCGCGAGCGAATCAAGCAAGACTTCCATTCCGGGGTGCGGGCCGGGGTGGTGACCACACCGACCCTGTTCTTGATGCTCGATGGTCGCGCTGAGCGGATCGAGGCTGCGGCGCTGGTGCAGCGGCTCAGCCGGTAGCGCGCTCGCGTTCGGCCGGCTTGAAGCCGGCGGCCGATCCGGGCGGTGCGGCCGGCTCGAGAGCTGCGAGCGCGGGCGGCTGGCCCCGCAGAGGTCGACGCCCAGGGCTGGCCGACAGGGCCGCCCGGACGAGATCGAGCTGACGGGCTCCGATCGACGGATCGATGTGCTGGAAGGACCGGCTGGCCTCGCATACGCCCTTGACCATCATCAGGACGTCGACGGCGCCCACGTCCTTGCGAATCGCCCCCTCCGCCTGGGCCCGGACAAGCAGCGCGTCGAGTACGCCCATCATCTCCACGTGGGCGGCGTGGATCTCGTCGTTGGTCAGCCATTCGTCATCGAGGGCGTCGAACAGCGCCCGGTCGGTCTGCTGCAGACCGACTGACTCGTCGAGCAGGCCGAACAGCGCCTCACCGGGGTCGTCGGCCTCCAACAGGTTCCGTCCGCGGTCGATCATCTGGTGCATTCGTTCGACCACGATGGCGGCGATCAGGTGCTCCTTGGAGGGGAAGTTGCGAAACAGGGTTCCCCGGCCCACCCCGGCCTTGTCGGCGATCTCGCCCACCCCGACTTCGAGCCCGCGCTCGCAGAAGATCGCCGTCGCCGCGTCGATCAGGCGGCGACGGTTGCGCTCGGCATCGGCCCGCAGCGGCTTACGCTCTCCCTCCATCTGTGAGTAATTGTCCTCCATGGGGGGCGCCGCCGCGTCGGTGCCGGCCTAGACCGGCACCGCGGCCACCTGGCCCATGGCCAGCTCGCGCTCGATTTCCCGCGTGTGGGACTTGCGCAGCGCGAAGGTCATCAGGACAGCGCCGGCGGCGAGCATGATCGCCGCGGCCGTGAAGGCCACGTGATAGCCCGACACGCGGGCCGCCAACTGACCGGCTCTGCCCGCGCCGTGCAGCACGCTGCTGGTCTGGCTGGCGGCCAGCGAGGCCAGGATCGCCAGCCCCAGCGAACCGCCGACCTGCTGAGCGGTGTTGAACAGGCCTGAGGCCAGACCCGCGTCTTCGCCCTCGACCCCGCTGGTGCCGAGCAGTGTGATGGGCACGAACGTGAGCCCCATGCCGATGCTCATCGGCAGCAACCCGACGAGCAGGTCACCGGCGTAGCTGCCATGGACCGGCAGCCCGGTGAGCACCAGCATCCCGATCATGGCGACGGTGATCCCGAGGATCGAGACCCGGCGGACGCCGAGGCGCTTGATCAGCTGCTGGGCCAGGCCAGCCCCGACCACGATCCCGGCGCTGACCGGGAGGAAGGCCAGGCCGGCCCGCAGCGGGCTGTAGCCGAGGACCTCCTGCACGTAGAGGGAGGCGAAGAAGAACATCCCGAACATCGCCGAGGCGACCAACAGGAGGGCGGTGTCGGCCACCGCCAGGGTGCGGATCCGGAAGATGCCCAGCCGCATCAGCGGCGCCTGGCTGCGGCTCTCGATGACCAGGAAGGCGGCCAGCAGACCCGCGGCGATCGCGCCCAGGCCCAGTGTCTGGGCGGAGCCCCAACCGACCGCCTGCGCCTTGACGATCGCGTAGACCAGCACAACCAGTCCCGCGGTCACCGTGAACGCCCCGGCGACGTCATAGGAGCGATGCTCGACCTCGACGCGCGACTCGTTCACGTAGCGCAGGGCCAGGGCCACGGTGGCAATCCCGACGGGGACGTTGACGAAGAACACCCAGCGCCAGTTGGCGATGTCGGTGAGGACGCCGCCGAGCAGCAGGCCCACGGCCGCGCCGCCGGCGGCGATCGCGCTCCATACGCCGAGCGCCTTGGTGCGCTGCTCGCCGTCGCTGAAGGTCGTGGTCACGATCGAGAGAGCGGCGGGGGAGACCAGCGCGCCGCCGAGGCCCTGCAGGCCGCGGCCGACGATCAGCATCCCGGAAGACTGGGCGACGCCGTTGAGTAGGGATGCGGCTGAGAACAGGATCACGCCCGCCACGAACAGCCGCTTGCGCCCCAGCAGGTCGGCCGCGCGGCCGCCCAGCAGCAGGAACCCCCCGAAGATCAGCGTGTAGCCGTTGACCACCCACTGCAGATCGGCGGCTGAGAAGTGCAGACCCCGTTGCACCGAGGGCAGCGCGATGTTGACCACGGTCGCGTCGAGCACGACCATGAACTGGGCCAGGCACGCGATCACGAGGACCAGCCAGGGGTTGATCGCGCCGCGCCCGGCGCTCGTCTCAGAAGGTTTTTGGATCGTGATCGCGCTCATACGGACTCCTCGGATGGTAAACTGGACCAGATGGTCCGCTTACGATAACACAAGCGGACCAGGTGGTCCGTTTCCATTTTGTGAACAGAGCTCCGACCGCTCAGGAGCGGCCGCCTGTCGTCCTACCCGCTAGCATCACCTGGGTTCGGAACGAAAAGACGAATCGAAGAGACTCCGCCGACCGAAGGGCGGAGGAAGAAGGGAATTGAATATATGTCTGACGCCGTCAAGCGCGTCTCCGTCGAGATCGATGGCAACGAGATCTCATTCGAGACCGGCAGGCTGGCTAAGCAAGCCTCCGGCGCCGTAGTCGTCCGCACGGGCGACACGATGGTCCTCTGTACCGCGACGCGCGGGAATCTCCGCGAGGTCGACTTCCTGCCCCTCACGGTTGACGTGGAGGAGCGCATGTACGCCGCCGGGAAGATCCCCGGCTCATTCTTCAAGCGCGAAGGTCGCGCAGGGGAGAAGGCGACGCTTACCGCGCGCCTGATTGACCGGCCGATCCGGCCGCTGTTCCCCAAGGGCTGGCGTTATGAGACCCAGCTCGTGGCGCTACCGATGTCGGTGGATCACGTCCACCCCTACGACATGCTGGCCATGAACGGCGCCAGCACGGCGCTGATGCTCTCCGACATCCCGTTCCCCACCCCCGTGGGCGCGGTGCGGATCGGCAAGATCGACGGCAACTTCGTCGTCAACCCCGACGAGGAGGCCTTGCTGGAGGGAGCCGACCTCGACCTGATCGTGGCCGGCACCGAAGACGCCATCCTGATGGTCGAGGCGGGCGCCAACGAGATCCCCGAGGCCGAGATCCTCGACGCCCTCGACATCGCGCACGAGAACATCAAGAAGCTGTGCGCCGCCCAGCGGGAGCTGGCCGCCCAGGCTGGCAAGGCCAAGGTCGAGGTGCAGGCGCCGCAGGTCAGCGATGACCTCTACAGCCAGATCCAGGCCTCGCACGGCGCGGCCCTGGACGCCGCGACCCAGGTCGAGGACAAGCTTGAGCGCCAGGAGGCGACCAAGCAAGTCGAGGAGCAGATCCTCGAGCGGTATTCGGGCGCGCCGGATTCAGAGACCTATGCTGAGTACCGGACCAACGCCCAGCGGGCGTTCGACAAACTCGAGAAGACGATGATTCGCGAGCGCATCGCCGTCCACAAAAAGCGTCCCGACGGTCGTGGCTCGGACGAGATCCGGCCGATCTCGATCGAGGTTGAAGTTGCTCCCCGCACGCACGGCTCGGCGCTCTTCACCCGCGGTCAGACGCAGGCCTTCAGCGTCGTCGCCCTGGGCACGACGCGCGAGGAGATGCGCCTGGACACGCTGGGTCTGGAGACGACCAAGCGCTACTTCCACCACTACAACTTCCCGCCCTTCTCGGTCGGGGAGGCGGGGTTCATGCGCGGTCCCAAGCGCCGCGACATCGGACACGGTGCGCTAGCCGAGCGGGCGCTGGTGCCGATGATCCCGACGCAGGAGGATTTCCCATACACGATCCGGGTGGTCTCCGACATCCTGGAGTCCAACGGCTCCTCGTCGATGGCCTCGGTGTGCGGCTCGACGCTGTCCCTGATGGATGCCGGGGTGCCGATCAAGCGCCCGGTCGCGGGGATCGCGATGGGCCTGATCAAGGAGGGGGATGACTACATCATCCTCACCGACATCGCGGGCGTCGAGGACCACCTCGGTGACATGGATTTCAAGGTCGCCGGGACGTCAGACGGCATCACCGCGCTGCAGATGGACATCAAGATCACGGGCGTGACGTTCGAGATCATGCGTGATGCCCTCGCGCAGGCCAAGGTCGCCCGGGAGTTCATCCTCGGCGAAATGACCAAGGTGATCGATGTCCCACGCAGTGAGCTGTCCCGTTACGCGCCGGGGATCTCCTCGGTCAAGATCGATCCCGAGAAGATCGGGCTGCTGATCGGTAAGGGCGGCGAGACGATCCGCGCGCTGCAGGAGGAGTTCGAGTCCCAGATCGACGTCAACGACGAAGGCCAGGTGCTCGTCTACGCCTCCAACCGCGAGCTCGGTGACGCGCTCGTGGACCGGATCCGCTCGATGACCAAGGAGGTCGAGGTCGGTGACGAGTTCACCGGCAAGATCGTCAAGACGACGACGTTCGGCGCCTTCGTCGAGCTGGCCAAGGGCACCGACGGTCTGCTGCACATCTCCAACGTCGCCCCCGGGCGCCGGATCAACACCGTCGAAGAGGTGCTCAACAGGGGTGACGAGATCGCCGTCAAGGTGGTCGAGGTGGATCGCGAGCGGGGCCGGATCGGTCTGCGCCTGGCCGAGGATCCCGAGATCCAGGGTAAGAATGCCGAGGAGCTGCAGGCAATCGCCGCCGCCGAGAAC
>JBOGYN010000640.1:0-3640 GCA_050696855.1 Solirubrobacteraceae bacterium
GCCGAGGACCGCCGGCTCATGCGACCCCCACTCCGCGTCCAGGGTCGCCGAGTGCGGGGGTGAAACGAGTCATCCGGTTGCCACTTCGCCTTGGGGCTGGCGCAGGAAGCGCAGCATCAAGAACACGCCGATCACCGTCCAGATGGCGAGCGTGCGCAGATCAGCGCCGTTCAATCCCGCGCCGCCGTGGCGGGGGTCAAAGACGTACTGCAGCCCGTTGGCCAGGGCCTTGATCGGGAATGCGCTGGCGATGTCCTGCAGGGCCGTGGGCAGGTTGTCGGTCGGGAACCAGATGTTCGAGATGAACGTCAGCGGCAGCACGGCCAGGTTGACCACCACCGGCCCCGACTCGGCGCTCGGGATGAAGCGGGTGATCCCGATCCCGATCGAAGTGAAGGCGGCCGTTCCCAGCAGGAGCGTGACGATCAGGCCGGGCAGCGCGCCAACGCGGAAGTTCAGGCCCCAGACCGACGCCCCGAGGCCGATGACCACGACCGTCATCGCCATCATGATCGCGAAGGTCGATCCGATCCGCGCCGCGACATAGGCCCAGCGGGGCAGAGGCGTGCCCTGCATTCGCTTCAATATGCCCTCGTCGCGAAGGATTGCCGTGCTGATGGCCAGGTTGACGAAGGTGGTCGCGATCACGCCGTAGGCGAGGATGCCGGGAACGAAGAAGTCGTTGTAGGGGATTCCGCCCCGAGTCGAGATGTGCTGGCCCTTGTCCAGGCTGGCAAAGATGACCAGGAACATGATCGGAAACGCGAAGGTAAAGATCCCCCGGCCCCGGTTGCGCCAGTAGGCGCGCTGCTCGTAGCGGATCTGCCAGCCGACGAGACCGAGATCCCGGCGCAGGCTCGAGGTGTGCTCGTTGGTGTGGGGTACGGCGCTCATACGGTTACCTCCTGGCGCTCGGTATTTTCCTGGCTGGCGCCGGTCAGCTCGAGGTAGATGTCCTCAAGCGACGGCTGCGAGACCGAGAAGTGACCCAGCTCGATCTCTCGTTCCAGCGCCCAGCCGGTGACCAGGTTCACGGCCCGGACCGCCTCGCGGGTCTGAAGCACGACTCGGTTGCCGTCCAGCGAGCGTGACTCGATCGGTAGCGACGGCAGGTCGCCGGGAGCGACCGTGCTGGGCAGCGAAAAGCGGATCTCGGCCGGACGCACATCGCGGCCACCGAGCTCGTCGGGTCGGGCGAGGGCGATGATTTCTCCATCGCGCATGACCGCGACGCGGTCGGCGAGATGTTGGGCCTCGTCCATGAAGTGAGTGGTCAGAATGATCGTCTTGCCCAGCTCGCACAGCGAGCGGATCGTCGACCAGGCCTGGCGACGGGCCGCGGGATCAAAGCCCGTGGTCGGCTCGTCGAGGAAGATCAGCTCGGGCTCGCCCACCAGCGCCAGCGCAAGGTCGAGGCGGCGGCGCTGGCCGCCTGACAGCTTGTTGGCCCGCTCGTCGCGCTTCTCGGTCAGCTCGACCAGCTCGATCACCTCGTCCACCCCCCGGTGGCGCACGTGGTAACGCCCGTACATCTCGACCAACTCGGCGACGCTCAGGTCACTCTGAACGCCGCACTGCTGGAGCACGATTCCGACCTGCTCGCGCAGCGCCCGAGCCCCGGTCCCAGGATCGATGCCGAGGACCACGGCTTCGCCGCCCGTCCGGGTCCGGTAGCCCTCGAGGATCTCGATAATGGTCGTCTTGCCGGCCCCGTTGGGGCCGAGCAGGCAGAAGACCTCGCCGCGCGCGACCTCGAAGCTGACGCCGCGCACCGCCTCGGTCTCGCCGTAGGTCTTGCGCAGATCGCACACCTCGATGGCCAGTTCTTCGCTGGAGACTTCGATTGAGTTCTTCATGTCCGCCAGCGTAGGTGCGCGAGAAGCCGCGCGTAAGTGCCGAGCAGCCGAAATCGGCCATGACTTCTGTCACGCCCTCGATCGTGAGATCGCCGACCTGGTGTTCAGGCGCTCCACCGTTCGATCACGGTCGTCTCGCGCTCGTGCCCGAGCGTCCCCACCGCCGCCGTGGCCAGCTTGAAACGTGCCCCGGCCGCGGGCCCCATCTCAAGCCAGCGCGCGGTCAGCACACGTAGCACGTGGCCGTGGGCGAAGGCCAGCCCCTCGCCTTCGACCGCCGCGAACCGATCGAGCACGCGGTCGACCCGGGCGGCCAGATCATCCGGCCGCTCCCCGCCCGGGCATCCGTCAAGCCAGAGGTTCCACGCCGGCGCCGCCGCCCGGATCTCCGGCGTGGTCAACCCCTCGTACTCGCCGTAGTCCCACTCGACGAGGTCCGCGCACGGCTCGGCCACCCCGGCAAATCCGGCCAGCTCACAGGTCTCCCGAGCCCGGCGCAGCGGGCTGCAGAGCACGAGCGCGAAGCGGTCACCGGCCAGGCGCTCGGCGAGGGCGGCCGCCTGCTCGCGTCCCGTGTCGGTCAGCGGCACGTCGGTGCGACCGGTGTGCCGGCCGGCGGCGCTCCACTCCGTCTCGCCGTGGCGAACGATCAGGATCCGGTCAGCCACGGGGTTCAGCCGAGATGATCGACCTGGCCGCCGGTGCGCTCGATCTCCTGCACCTTGGCGCGGCGGCGCACGTGCCGCTCGTCCTCGGAGATCTCAGCGCGCAGGAAGGCGGTCACGATCTCGGCTGCGACCTCTACCCCGACCACGCGGCCGCCGAGGCAGAGCACATTGACACCGTCGTGCTCGACCGCCTGATGGGCCGTGTAGGTGTCATGGATCGTGGCCGCCCGAACGCCCTCGATCTTGCACGCCGCCACCGAGACCCCGGCCCCCGAGCCACAGACGATGACCCCGCGCTGCGCCCGGCCCGAAACGACCGCGTGGCCAACCTCGAGCGCCTTGTCGGGATAATCGATCGGTTCGGCCGAGTCGGCGCCGAGGTCAAGGACCTCGTGACCGTCGGCCTCGATCAGCGCCAGCAGGCGCGGGCGCAGGACGTAGCCGGCGTGGTCAAATCCACAGGCGACGATCACGATCCCACCTCCCAGCCGGCCGTGGCGCGCGGCACGGTCGGGTCGGGCGCCGGCTCCGCGGCCAGTTCGTGGACGGCGAGGAGAGCGGCCCCGAGCACGCCCGCTCCGACACCGTGACGGGCGATCCGGATCGTCGTGCGGCTCCCGAGCCCAGGCACGATGAAGCCGGCCGCTATCCGGCGTGCGGGTTCGAGGAGGAGGTCGCCGGCGCCGGCGCCGCCACCACCGATCACCACCTCTTCGGGATCGAAGGTGTTGATCGCGTTGGCGATCCCGATGCCCAGCCGCTCCCCCCACAGCTCGACGGCCTTCGCCGCCGCGGGGTCACCCTCGCGCGCGGCCCGCACGGCCTGCACGCCGCCCACCGTCTCGCCCACCGCCGCGCGCCGCCCGAGTGCCGAGTCGGGATGCCGCCGGGCGCATTCGGCGGCCAGCGCATCGAGCGCGTGACCCGAAGCCTCGCGCTCGAATGAGCCGGCCTGCGGGAAATGCTCAGGATGCGGTGCGCTGGACTGAAGATCGGCGGCGATCAGCGTGTGGCCGAGCTCCCCGGCGCCGCCGGTCGCACCCCGGTAGATGCGCCCGCCGAGCACGAGGCCGCCGCCCACTCCCGTGCCGATCGTGATCATCACCAGGTCACGGG
>JBOGYN010000641.1:0-1907 GCA_050696855.1 Solirubrobacteraceae bacterium
ATCGAGAGGAACGCCTCGGCCAGCGGAGGAATGATCGGCAGCAGCGCGGAGAGGATCTGACCGGCGATCTGCCCGAGCAGCCCGCCGACCTCGGTCAGCACGGGCGTGGCGGCGGCCAGCGCGGTGCCCACGACGTCGGCGAGCTGCTGAAACGCGGTCACGATGACCGGGAGCACCGGCATGACCGCGTTGAGCGCGGCGAGCAGCACGGAGGTGAAGATCCCCGACAGCGCGGACAGCACCGGCAGCACAGCGGACAGGACTTGCAGCAGCGCGCCACCGATCTGCGCGATGAACGGCGACAGCGCGGTCACCAGTTGCGCCACGGCCGGGGCCGCGAGTTGCAACGCCTGCACGAGCAGGCCACCGAACCCGGAGATCAGCGGCGCGAGGGTCGCCGCGAGCTGGACGAGCGCGGGCGTGATCGCGGTGACGGCCGCACCGAGCGCGCCGCCGAGCAGTCCGACCACTTGCGCGATGACCGGTGCCAGGGCGGCCACAATCGGGGCCAGTGCCGCCATGGCCGGCACCAGGACAGCGGCGAGCGCTTGAGCCGCAGCCCCGAGGACCGGGGCCAGCGACGCGATAGCTTGCCCCAGTGGCGCGATTGCGGGGGCCAGCGCGGTGAACGCGGCCCCGATGACCGGCCCGAGCTGGGCGATTGCGGGGGCGATCGAGGTCACGATGGCCTGACCGATCGCGGTCAGCACCGGAAGCAGGCCCGTGATGATCGCGTGCAGGCCGGTGAAGAGCTGAGAGAGCGCGCCCGCGCCTTCGGCGGAGCGGACAAACGCGAGGATCTGCCCGGTGACCGCGACCAAGGTGGACAGGAGGCCGCCGCCGGATGCGTTGGCGGCGGTGAAGACAGCGCCGATGATCTGCGCGAGGTTGCCGAGGACTTCCCCGAGTTGCCGAAGCGCGGCCAGGCCGCCAGAGATCCAGCCGCCGAGCTTGCCGGACTCCCGTGCTTGGGCGATGAAATCGGCGAACCGCTGCGCGCCCTCGGCCAGTCCACGCCCGAATCCGGGAAGGGACTCCGAACCCACGGCGGCGATATCGCGCAGTGCTTGCAGCAGCGGCCGGACCCCGGTCGCTGCCGCACCGAGGGACACCGACGTGTTGTTGAGGATGTCCCGGACGTCACCGACGGTGCGGCCTTCGCGAGCGAACGCGGTGAACCCGAGTGCGCCGGTGTTCAGCCCGGCCGCGATCCCGCCCAGTTCCGTGCGCAGCAAAGGAAAGTACGTGTGTCCCAAGTCGCTGATCTCCGAGGAGAGTCCGGCGAACAGGTTTTGCTGGACGGTCTGGCGCAGCCCGGTCAGCTCGGGCTGGAGCGCGCGGGCAGCGTTCGCGGCCGCCGCCATCGAGGGGGCGAAGCCCTTGATGGCCTCGGCGTACTTGGCCGGGTCGGATTCCTTGAGCGCGTCGGAGAACCCGGCCACGCCGAGCTTGAGCGTGCCGATCGCCGCAGCGGCGGCGAGGCCGGCCGCGGGCACCACCAGCAGCGCGCCCGAGGCGGTGGCCGCCGCCGAGCCGATGCCGCCCAGGACGGTCACGGCCTGGCCCACGGCGGCAGCCATCGCGCCGTACTTGAGCACCGACGCGCCGACGCTCAGCGTCATGCGGGTGAACTGGGCAGTGGCGCGGTTCAGCCCGCTGTCGAGTTCGCCGAGACCGCGCACGGTCGAGCCGATCGACTTGTCCGCCACGGCCTTGATCGAGACCGACTTACCGGACAGCTCCCGGATGAGCCGCTGAAAGCGGGTTTCGGCCGGGACGGCGTCCAACTCGGCCAGCAGCCGCACGGCACTGTCGTTGCCCTCCCGGGCAGCGGCGCGGATCTGCTCTTTGAGCAGTGCCGTCTGGACCTGCGTGGACAACGTGATGGTGGGCGCGGTGCGCTCGTT